>CAZOKY010000001.1:0-65982 GCA_964580705.1 Microcaldota archaeon
CGCTTGGATTTCAGTAAAGGCTTTTGCCTTGAGAATCGATTGCGACGACTAGCGGACCGAAACCGCGCGCTTCCAACTGCCAAAGCGCTTCCGGTTCGCCGAGTTCAAGCCAACGAACGCTTTTTACCTTCAATTGTTTCGCGTACAACGCGCCCGCCCCGCCAACCGCGGCAAAGTAAACGCATTTTCCTTTCATGACTTTGATTGATTGCGCGTCAACGCCGCCTTTGCCGATTATCGCGCGAACGCCGCACTTTCGAATCAACGCGGGCAGCAACGCGTTCATGCGAGAACTCGTCGTAGGACCCGCTGAAACGAGTTTCCATTTTCTTCCTTTCTTTTTCGCGAGGGGACCGCAATGATAGATAACGGAATTCTTGGGGATTGAATTCGGCTTAGTGATTAGACGTTTCGTTGCTTGGTCGCGCGCCGTAAACACTGCGCCACTCAAGAAAACAACGTCGCCAGCGCGCAACTTCGCGATTTCTCGCAATTCTAGAGGCGTTTTTAATTTTTTTAATTCAGTCAAGTCAAATCACATGAATTTAGGCCATTTTCTCCTGAAAAACTTTCGGTCGGGCGCTTCGAGCTTCGGCTTAATTTTTTCAACCAATTCGGGCGATAAACTGAATCCGGCATCTTCGCCAGCAGAAACAAAACTAGCCGCAGTCGGATTTTTTTCAAAGACGGCGAAATGATTGGCGCGAAGATAGCCAACCAACCTTCGCGCAAAAGTTTTACCCGAACTCTTAAAGGCTACGCTACGCACTTGCCGTGTTCCAGTCAATCGAATTATCTGAAGCGCCAATTCCATAGCAGGGGTTATTCCATGCGTTTCGACGAATTTCGGTTGCGGGCCAAACGAGTAGAAAGCACGAACGTGTTGTCCGTGGCGAGAAAAATTAACGGCGGCAACCGGCTCGCCATTTCGCGCGATTACTAGCGTCGGGTCTTCTGGAATGTAAGGCCGCTGAATAGGCCCGCCTACGCGCAAGAGCGTTTCTAGAACGGGACCACGTTTTTTTGCAGCCAACTGGTCTAGAAAAACGACTTTGAATTTCGGGGGAACCTTTGAAACTGAACGAACCACAATCTCACCCAAAACAACTCAAAATCGCGCGCTTGCTTTCCGCAACGCCCAACAATTGATTGCAACCGCTACGGGAAGGCAGGCAGTGTGAGTCGGCGTCATTTCAATTCTTACGCCGAGCGAAGTCGTGGAACCGCCTAATCCCATGACGCCGATTCCAAGCTTGTTTGCTTTCGAGAGAAGCGAGCGCTCCATTCCGGCAACGCGGGCATCACTGTTTTTTTCGTTGTCGCGTAACAAAGCTTTCTTCGCCAAACCCAACGCCGTTTCGGCGTTTCCTCCGATTCCTACTCCGATGAATACGGGCGGGCACGCGTGGCCGGCGTGGTTTTTCACGAACAAGATGATTGCTTCCTCGATTTTGGTGGCTGTTGGAGGCAACATGAACAACGCGGTGGCGTTCTCGCTGCCCGCGCCTTTAACGAAAACAGTCAAACAATTCTTTTTCGATGGAATAAAGTGAAGAATTGGTTCGTTGCCGTTGAGGGGTTTTCTGGTTAAGGCGCCAACACTATTCGGGCGCAAAGGAATAAACTTGGTGGCTTTGGCAACGCCCGCCTTGATTCCTTTTTCTATCGCCAAAAAATCTTTCGGGTTAGCTTCAACGTAAAACTCGAGGAAACCCGTGTCTTGGCACGCCGGCAAACCTTCTTTTTCCGCCAAAACCACGTTATCCAAAATCGTTTTCAATTGAAGGCGCGCGAGCTTGCTTTTTTCTTTCCTTAAAGCAGTCCGCAAAGCTCGCTTTACATCAAGCGGCAAACGCGTTTCCGCTTCCAAAAGAAGTTTTTGAGTTAACTTCGAGACTTGACTGGACTTCACTTTCTCGCTACCCCCGTTTTTCGTGCGGCTTTCGCAACCGCCTTCGCTACAGCAGGCGCGACGCGCTTGTCGAACGGCTTCGGTAAAATGCAACGCCGAGAAAGTTTTCCGTTCAATACTCCCGCGATTGCTTTCGCCGCCGCAAGCTTCATTTCGTCGTTCACGCGCCTCGCGCGGCAGTCAAGCATTCCCCTGAAGATTCCCGGAAAACCCAGCACGTTGTTGACCTGGTTCTCGTAATCACTGCGGCCCGTCGCGACAATGAATGCCCCTGCTTTCTTGGCTTCACGCGGGTCGATTTCAGGAACAGGATTCGCCAACGCGAGCACAATCGAGCGCTTCGCCATGCTTTGAACCATCGCCTGCGTCAAAACGCGCGGAACGCTCACGCCCACGAAAACGTCCGCGCCCTTGATGACATCCGAAAGCGAACCCTTGATTTTTCGTTTGTTCGACAACCGCGCGATTTCCTTGTGATGCTTGGCCATGCCTTTCTTTCCAAGCCACAACGCCCCGTTTTTGTCGACTGCTACGACGTTTCGCGCGCCCGCCTTAACGAGAAGCTTGACTATCGCGCACCCGGCAGCGCCCACGCCGTTAACAACGATTTTCGCGGTCCGCAAGTTTTTGCGGGCGAGCTTCAACGCGTTGAACAACGCCGCAAGCGCTACCACCGCCGTCCCGTGCTGGTCATCGTGAAAAACCGGGATATCGATTTCCCTGCGCAGCCGCTCCTCGACTTCAAAACACTTCGGCGACTCGATGTCCTCGAGGTTGATTCCGTCGAATGAAGGAGAAATGGCTTTCACCGCCGCAACGATTTCGTCCGCGGTTTTAGCTTTAATGCAAATCGCGTAAGCGTCCACGTTTGCGAACTCCTTGAAAAGCACGGCTTTACCTTCCATAACGGGAAGCGCCGCTTCAGGACCAATGTTTCCCAAGCCAAGCACTCGCGAACCGTCGCTGACGACTGCAACGCTGTTCCACTTATTCGTGAGGTCGAAAACTCTTTCAGGGTGCTTCGCGATAACGCGGCACGGCTCCGCAACGCCAGGCGTGTACGCCAACGCGAGGTCGCGCATCGTTTTCACTTTAACGCGCGACTTGAGTTCTAGCTTGCCCTTGAGCTTTGCATGCATTTTAAGTGAATCGGAATAAACGGATGCAGACAACTGAAACCACCTACGAATTGAGAAGGTAATAAGACGCGAAAGCGTAATAAAAACGTGGCTGAAGCAACCGAATTCACGCGAAAAGTGTGGAAAGCGTGCCGTCGAATCCCCCGCGGACGCGTTTCGACTTACGCGGAAATCGCGCGCGCAATCGGAAAACCGCGAGCAAGCCGCGCCGTAGGCAACGCGTTGAACGCGAGCCCGGGAATGCGCCCGCCACGCGGCGTTCCGAGCGTTCCTTGTCACCGAGTGGTCAAAGCCGACGGCGAAATGGGCGGTTTCGCGAAAGGAACGAAAACCAAAACCAAACTGCTAGGGAAAGAAGGTCTGACCGTAAAGAAAGGAAAAATCTTGGGTTTCGAGAAAAAACTTTTTTCTCTTTGATTCGCCAATCCGCGAGTTGAAGTAAAAACACGTTTTTTAAACGAGCGCGCGGAAACACGTTAAGGGAAACTCGTTAAGGAGGGAGATGCGCTTTGAACGGAAACGAAAAAAAACGGGAAACGTTTTTCGCAATCGCTTTGCTGCTGCCTTTGCTGCTGGTAATGCCCGGTTTCGTCCTCGCTGACGGCGGACACGTCCCGCCCAGGCCTTCGCCCGGCGTGCAGCCTTACCGCGTTTTCGAGCCGAACCAGCAAGCCGTAGTAGCGTGGAACAACGACCGCGAAATACTCATTCTCGCGACGACGATTTACGCCAACGCGCCGACCCGCGTGCTCCGCTTGATTCCGTTTCCAAGCGAGCCTCAAGTCGAGCAAGGAGACTGGACTACCTTCGACTTCCTCAAACAATACCAAACGCGTTACCAAGAAGACTACGGCATAATGCCCGGAGCAATGGGAGCCGCCGCTGAAAGCAAAGCTCAAGTCGTCTTCCACAAGCGCGTCGGAACGCACACGCTCACCGCGGTGCGCGTTGAAGACGCCGGCGAACTCGAAGGATTCACGCAAGGCTACGAAGCCGCCTCCGGATTAAAGTTCGACTTCACGGAAATCAGGCCGATAGTCGCGAATTACGTTGCGCGAGGAGTCAAGTACTTCGTGTTCGACTTGATTGAAGTCGACGTGGAGCCGCGCGACACGAACCCCGTAATCTACTCTTTCGACTCGAAGTACGCGTTTTACCCGCTCGAAATTTCTTCGACGACTCAAGGCCGAGCCGACGTGGCGCTTTACTTGATTACTCCCGCAGGCGCCCAAGAAATTCACGACGCGAAAGACCCGATGACTCCGTCGCGGCTGCCTTTGTCGTTCGCGGGAAGCCACTCGCTCGCCGCGTACGAGTTGTTGAAAGTAGGCCGCAACGTAAGCGAACTGATGCGCGGCGGGACGGGAAGCGAAACCGTAGGCGAAGCCGACTTGCGAGTGTACACTTACTCGGGGCAGTTAAGGGATCTAACGCAAGACTTCGTAATCAAAATGAGTGGGAACGGCGAAAGCCGCGCCTTGCCCGGTTCGGAAGAAGATTACTCTTCGCTATTGTGGCTGACTGCGGGAGTGCTGCTCGTGTGCGCGGCGCTGGCGTTTTACGCGTTCAAACGCTGGTACTTGTAAAAAAGTTTTTTGCGGTGCGCGCGTCGCGGAATAGCAACGAAATTCAAGGAAAAACTGTTTTCAAGCGCGGCGTGAAAAACGAGGTTCTAGTTTCTTGTGAATTCCAGCCGTGATAGCGTCCGAAATTTCTTCAGACATGAAACCGTGCTTTTCAGACGCCGCCGCGTCAGCCACGTGCAAGTAGCTATTCAAAAGGTAACGCGTTTCCTCGCGTTCGCGGCGGTTTGCACCGCGCGCTTCATCGATAGCGCGTTCAATCGATAGCCGGTGCCGTTCGAATTCAGTCACTTTTTTAAAAATCGCTGGAACTTCGACGTCAAACTGCTTTTCGTCCTCGCTCGGTTTTACTAAAACCGGTTGCCGGAGATAAAAATTAAGCAGCGTCGGCAACGCCGTGCTGCGCAACTTGGTTGCGCGTCCAGTTAAAGAATGCAGAAAACCAAAAGCGCGAACTAGAAAACCCGGTTTCAACAGCGTGTTGTGATAGGAAATTATTAGAGCATCAGGATTTTTAGCGCGCAAACCGTCGAAAAACGCTTGGTTTTCAGGGAAAAACCGAGCGTTTAGTCGAAACGGAAACTGCACAAACGGTTTTTTAGTAGTCAAGCCAAGCAGCCTGTGGTGAACGCTTAACTCTCTTGGAAAAGTTACGAAAGATACTTTGTGCCCCAGCGCTTCAAGCTTCTCGCTAACGCGTTTAGCAATCGGCGCCGCAGTCAGTTCGTTCGGGTCTTCGTCAACAACAAAGATGGCTTCATCCAAGCTATTCACATTTTCTCGGGCGCGCTGATTCCGAGCAACGCAAGCCCGTTCTCGATGACGCGAAGCGACGCGCCCACGATTTGCAAGCGACGCGCCTTGTCCTTTTCGTCGTCCGCCGCGAGAACGGGACACGCAGCGTAAAAAGAATTGAACGCCGCACAGTAACGCAACAGGAAATCGCAGACTTGGTGAGGCTGCATCGCTCGCGCAGCGCTTTCGACGACGAGCGGGAATTCCGCTGCGAGCGCGAGAAGCTGCTTCTCTTCCCTTCCAAAAACAGCGTTCTTGCCTGACTTGGCGGTTACGCCCGCATCCTCCGCTTTCGCGAGAATCCCCCTGCAGCGCACCAACGCGTACTGAACGTAAGCGCCAGTATCGCCTTCGAACGTCACCGCCGCAGCCGGATCGAAAACAATGTTTTTCTCAGGCGACACCCGCAGGAAAGCGAAACGCGCGCTTCCCACGCCGATTTGCTTCGCTATCGCATCGATTTCTTTCGCGTCGTAGTCGGAGCCGCGGCGCGCAAGCACTTGCTTCCTCGCCTCCGCAATTACTTCATTCAGAATGTCTTCGAGGAGAACGACGTTTCCTTGACGAGTCGACATTTTCCCGCTCGGCAACGAAATCAACCCGAAAGCCACGTGCTTCAAGTGAGGCGCGTACTGCCTGCCCAAAAGGTCAAGGATTTTGAATACTTGCTGGAAATGGTTTTTTTGCTCGCTCCCGGTAACGTAAACGCATTCCGTGAAGCGATGCTTTTCGAAGCGGGTTTCCGCAAGCGCGAGATCGCGCGTCGAGTAAAGCGTCGTGCCGTTGCTGCGCAGCACTATGAGGTTCGGCAAAGCGAATTTCTCTAAATCGCCGACTATTTCCCCGCCCTTGTCGCGGAACGCCACTCTTTTTTCGAGGAGTTCAACGGCGATTTTCTTGGCAAGCGGAACCATATCGCTGTCGAAAATGGTTTCCTCGAAAGAAACGCCTAGAAGCGCGTAATTTCGCTGGAAGGCGTCAACGCTGATGCGCCGCACTTCCGCAAGCTCCTTCTTGAGTTTTATTTCCCCGCTCTCCATACCCTCGACGATTACCCGCGCCTTCTCGAGCAACTCAGGATTCTCCTCAATGCGCTTGTGAATCTTCACGTAATAATCCAGCAAATCCTTCTCGTCGTTCAGCTTCCGCTTTTCCAGCTCGTGCAACGCGAGCATGAGCTTCGCCGTCTGCGTTCCAGCCTCGCAGAGATAGTTCGAACCGACGACGCTCGCGCCAGAAGCGCGCAGCAAACGCATAATGCTGTCGCCGAGAATCGTGGAACGAATGTGCCCCACGTGCATGGGCTTCCCGACGTTCGGAGAAGAGTAATCGATTACGACGCGCCGTTTTTTTCCTTCCGAGTTCGAACCGTAACCCGCACCGGCAGCGCCTACTTCCTCGTTCAGCGCAGCGTAAAAAGCGTCGGAGTAAACGAAGTTAACGTAAGGCCCGAGCGCGCTCACCGACGAAAACGACGGCGGAAGATTCTTCTCCAACTCCGCAGCGAGCTTCTTCGCGATTTCAACCGGATTCTTTTTGGCTTGCTTCGCGATTTCGAACGACGCCGCACTGCTTAAATCCCCGAACTCGAACTTCGCCGGCCGCGCCACTGCAGGCGCGACTTTAACGGAAAAAAGTTTTTCCGCAGATGAAGCGATTGCCGCGGCTGCTTCGCCTTCGGCGCGCTTTTGAAGGCAAACCGCATTCTTCACGCCCGCAACGTTCTTCGCTTTCATCGGTTTAGCCATACCTTTTATAGTATGCAAAGCGAATTATTAAATGCTCGAACCCGCCGAAACAAACGAGACGGACGAAACAGTCGAAGCAATCTAAACAATATTCTTTTAACAACAATCAACGGGAGTTGGTAATCTAGTGTTTACCGCAAGAAAAAAAGCTGGGAAAACAAAACCGGCCAAAACCGTAAAAAAAGTCAAACTCGCACCAAAGCAAGAAAAACAGAAAAAAACTCGCGAACCGCTGATACCGCGCTTTCGAGGCGTATCGCTCCAGCTAGTCGCCGTATTCGTAATGGCTCAATGCATTGCTTTGCTCGCGGGCGCGCAATTCCTCTCGCAACAAGTAAGCTTCGTGAAAGACTCCGCGAGCATGGGAAACGCGGCGTTCTTATTCGCGTACGTCATCGGAGCCACGCTGTTAATGCTCGTATTGATAAAATACTATAAAGGCAACAAGCTCTTCATCCTCGTCGAATACGCGCTCATATTCTGCACCGTTGAATTGTTCGCCTCTCTTTTCATCAACGAACTCGCGGCGTTGGCGGCCGCCGCAGTCGCCGTAAGCGTCCGCGTCGCGTTTCCGCGCCTGCGCAACATCATCCTCGTACTCGCCATAGCGATAGTCGGCGGATTGCTCGGCGCAAGCCTCGACTTGCTTCCCGCAGCCGCGTTCGCGATTGCCCTCGCCGTTTACGACGTAATCGCCGTCTTCTACAGCAAGCACATGGTTACGCTCGCGAAAGCGCTTGACAAACGCGGAGCCGCGTTCGCAGTCCACCTGCAAGACGGAAAAGAAAGCATTCAGTTGGGAACGGGCGACGTCGTTATTCCCGCGATGCTCAGCGTCAGCGCCTTGCGCATAGCGCCGTTAGCCGGCGTATTCGGACTCGCTGGCTCGGTTCTCGGCTTGATCGTGATAATCGTGCTCCTCGAAAAATTCAAGGGGTACTGGCCCGCGCTGCCCCCGATTGTTTTCGGCACGCTCGCCGCAATCGGCGCATACGTCTTTCTGGCGTGAAGAGCGACGCGAGACGCGAGCTTTAAAAAGGGTTTTAGGCATAAGAATAACCTCGGCTCCTTTTACGATAATGGGGAGGAACCCGAGCCCGCCTTGCGGCGGGCGAACGGGTTGAGAACCATTGACTTACGAATGGTTTGAAGCACAAGAAATGCTAGTAGCAACAACAGCAAAGCGTGGTGTTAGAAACATGGATTTAGCTAAATCAATTCGGTTCGCAGTCGACACCGGAAAAGTCGAACTCGGCTTAAAACAAACGCTGAAAATCGCGTTAAACGGAAACGCGAAACTAGTCATAATCGCGAAAAACTGCCCGAACGACAGCTCAGCCGACGTAAAACGCTTTACGACGCTCTCGCAAACGCCGCTCGTCGTATTCGAAGGAACGAGCGTCGAACTCGGAAACGCGTGCGGAAAACCCTTCCCCGTCAGCGCGCTCTCGGTAATCGAGGAAGGAAACTCGGACGTGCTCAAAACGATAAAACACTGAAAAATGCGTTGAAAAATTGATTGAAAGATTCAGGGGATTTATTTTGCCTACGATTTCAAACGACGAACTCGCGATGCTCAACACGCTCGAACGAGCGACGGGCGCCAAGGCGAACGACGTTTACGCGACCAACGAGTGCGTCACGTTCATCGTCCAACAAGGCGACCTCGGAAAAGCAATCGGCAAGCAAAGCGCGAACCTCGAACACTTGCGCAAGGCGTTCGGCAAAAACGTTGACCTCGTGGAAGACGCGGACACTCTTCGAACGTTTCTCGGCAACGTTTTCCGAGGAGTAGAGTTTCTCAGCGTCGAAGAAAAAGAAGACGCGGCGAACGGACGCAAAACAGTTTTATTGAAGGTAAGCGAAGCGCACCGAGGCAAGGCAATCGGCCGCGGCGGCGAGAAAATCAACCGCGCGCGAGCGCTCGTCAAACGCAGGTTCGGTTACGACGACGTAAAAATATCGTGATAAAAAAACAGCGATTGAAAAAAAATTAAAGAAACAATTATCGAAAAAACGAAAAAAGTAAAAAGCATTTAAGGTGGTTTTGAAAATGGCTCGAGGAGAATTCGCAGGACGCATACTCAAAAACCAGCGCAAGCAAGCGCGCTGGCTCAAGAAAACGTGGAAGCGCAAAGCCCTCGGACTCAAGGAAAAATACGACCCGTTGGAAGGAGCGCCGCAAGCAAAAGGCATCGTACTGAAAAAAACGGGTAAAGAGCAAAAGCAGCCTCACTCGGGAATCGTCAAGTGCGTCACAGTGCAACTCGTCAAGAACGGCAAGAAAGTCAGCGCGCACTGCCCTCGCGACAAAGCAGTCGAGAAAATCGACGAACACGACGAAGTCTTAATCGAAGGCCTCGGCGGCTCGCAACGCGGGCAAATGGGTTCGATTCCCGGCGTGCGTTATAAAGTCATTCAAGTCAACGGGATATCGCTCGAAGAATTGCGTTTGAACAGGAAGGAAAAACCGAAGCGTTGAGAACGCTGAAAGCAAAAAAGCAAAAGGTGTTATCGCAATGGCTGAAGAAAAAAAGATTGAAGAAAAAGAAAAACCCGGCGCGCCCGCTGAAGAAAAAGCGGAAACGAAAGCCGAAGCCAAAGGAAGCGGAGCGGAAAACGTCGTCGCCGAAGAAAAAGCGAAGGCTGCGGCCGCAGCCGCAGCGGCTGCCGAAGCGGACGAAAGCAAGATTAGGATACCGAAGCAAAAACTCTTCGGAAAGTACGATTACGACTGCATAGTCGTCCGCGACCGCACGCTCGAACCGTACATTTCGCTTAAGCCAGTCGCGCTTCCGCACAGTTTCGCGCGCCACGCCAACAAATCCTTCGGGAAAGCGCGCATGAACGTAGTTGAGCGTCTCGCGAACAAGATGATGCGCGGCGGCACGGGCGAGAAACTCGGCGGAAAAGTCATTCGCACTCAAGGACGCCTGCAAGGCAAGAAAAGCCGCGTTCTCCGCATAATCGAGGAAGCGATGGACGTCGTAGCGGTGAAAACCAAGAAGAACCCGTTGCAGTTGCTTGTGAAAGCGGTCGAAAACGTCGCGCCGCGCGAAGACGTCACGCGCATCCGCATGGGCGGCGTCTCTTATCAGGTCGCTACGGACGTAAGCCCGTTGCGCAGGCTCGACATGGCGTTGCGCAACATCGCGCTCGCCGCGATCACGAGCGCGTTCAACAAGAAGACGAAGCTCGGGGAAGCGTTAGCGCACGAAATCGAGCTCGCCGCGGCGAATTCGCAGGACAGTTACGCCGTCAAACGCAAGAACGAGACGGAACGCATCGCCAAGAGCGCGAGGTAAGCAGTTAAAAATTAAAAAAAACTTCAATTCAAAGGAGTAGTGGTTTAGGAAATGGCAACGAAAGAAGCAGTGGCGGCACACGTTTCGAAACTCATGCGCAACCCGAAAAACATCAGGAACATGGGAATCGTCGCGCACGTCGACCACGGCAAAACCACGTTGAGCGACACCCTCGTCGCCCGAGCGGGGTTGATTTCGCAAGAACTCGCCGGCGAGCAGCGCGTGCTCGACTATGATGAACAAGAGCAAGCGCGCGGAATCACCATCAAAGCCGCGAACATCTCGATCGCGTTCAACCAAAACGGCGAAGACTACCTAATTAATTTGATCGATACGCCGGGGCACGTGGACTTCGGAGGACACGTGACTCGCGCCATGCGCGCGGTAGACGGCATAATCCTCGTAGTCGACTGCGTCGAAGGAGTAATGCCGCAGACGGAAACCGTGCTTCGTCAAGCGATGAAGGAGAAAGTCAGGCCCGTGCTCTTCATAAACAAAATAGACCGGCTCATGAACGAACTCAAACTCGACTTCAACGGAATGCAGGAACGCTTCAAAAAAATCATTAACGGAGTCAACAAGCTCGTCGACGATTACGGTCCGCCTGAATTCAAGGAACAATGGAAATTGAAAGTCGATTCGGGAAACGTCGCGTTCGGCAGCGCGTTCCACAAGTGGGCGATTAGTTACCCCATAATGAAAGAGAAAGGAATCACGTTCAAGGATATTTACGACAAGTGCGTGAGCGGCGACCACAAATCGCTTCAAGAGAAAGCGCCGCTCGGAGACGTCATTCTCGAGATGGCGGTAACGAAGCTGCCGAACCCGCTCGAAGCGCAAAAATACCGCATCCCGGTTATTTGGCACGGAGACCAGAATACGCCGCAAGGCAAAGCCATGATCAACTGCGACCCGAACGGTAAAGCGTGCTTCATGGTGACCGCGATTCAAGTCGACCCGCACGCGGGAGACGTAGCCGTCGGCCGTTTGTACAGCGGAGTAATCAAGAAAGGAACCGAGTTATACCTCGCCGCGCAGTACGCGCGCGAAAAGATTCAAGGCGTGGCAGTTTACATGGGAATCGACCGCGTTACGATCGATGAAGTGCCCGCAGGCAATATTGTTGCGCTCGTGGGGTTAAAGGAAGTTTACGCCGGCGAAACCGTTTCCGAAGAAGAAATGGAACCGTTCGAGAAAATCAAGCACCACTCCGAGCCAGTCGTCACGAAATCAATCGAAGCAAAGAACCCGCGCGACCTCATGCGCTTAATCGAAGCCCTCCGCAGAATAGCGAAGGAAGACCCGACGGTGCGCGTCACCCTCAATCAAGAGACGGGAGAACACTTGCTCAGCGGAATGGGAGAACTCCACCTCGAAATTATAGAATATAAAATTCGTAACGAGCGGAAAGTAGAAATCGATACGGGACCGCCTATCGTCGTTTACCACGAGACGGTAGTCCACGAAAGCCCTGAATTGGAAGGAAAATCGCCGAACAAACACAACCGCTTTAAAGTCATAATCAAGCCGCTCGAAGAAAGCGTTTTGAAGGCGTTCAAGGAAGGCGAAATCGACGAGAAAGCTAAAGGCAAAGACTTGACGGAACGCCTCCTGAAAGCAGGGCTCGCGCGCGACGAAGCCAAAAACATCATTAAAGTCTTCGAAAACAATCTCTTAATCGACTCGACGAAAGGAGTGCAGTACCTCCAGGAAATCAAGGAGTCGCTGCTTGAAGGATTTGAGGAAGCAATGACTGCCGGCCCGCTTGCGAAAGAACGCGTAGTCGGAGTCAAAGTCATTCTAACTGACGCGACGATTCACGTGGACCCCGCACACCGAGGGCCAGCACAGATTATTCCCGCAATCCGCCGCCCCATCTTCGCGGGCATGCTGCTCGCAGGCGCCGTCCTTCAAGAGCCGAAACAGAACTTGTTCGTGACTGCGCCGGTGGATTACATGAGTTCGATAATCGCGCAAATCCAGTCCCGCCGAGGGCAAATCGGTGAAGTCAACCAGGAAGGCGAAGCCCTCGTCATCAAAGCGAAGGTGCCCGTCTCGGAAATGTTCGGTTTCGCGAACGAAATCCGCAGCGCATCTCAAGGCCGCGCGGTTTGGTATTACGAGTACGCCGGATACGAGAAACTCCCGGCAGGACTCCAGCCGCAAACGATTTCATCAATCAGGAAGCGTAAGGGAGAGCCGGAGACTCCGCCCACGGCGCGCGACTTCATGGATTAAACGGTATTTTGTTCAAAAGCCGCCTGCAACGACGGCTTTTTATTTTCTTTTTTTGTTTACTAGCGACAGCAGTTCGTCTTTTATTTTTGCGGCATTGTCACGATTCAAGCCGTCCACGTGCATTTCAGCGGCGGAAGAAGCTCCAACCGTCGACAAGTGCACGTCCACCAAGTCGAACGCGTTGTCGAAAATATCTTGGTCGACGAAAACGTTTTGCACGCGCGAATAAGGCGCGTAAGCCGTCGTCCTCCCGAAAACCCCCTTGGTTACTTTAAGCACGCCGTCCGTCGTGGCGTAAGCGAAATTCTTGAAGTAAGCGCGCTCGTAAACGAATTTGATTAGAATCAGCGCCGCGAACGCGGCAAAACCGTACGGAAGCAAGTTAACGTAATTCGGGAACGGCGACAAAAAGAAAGGCGCGAAAACCATGGCGGCAATGACGAGAAGGAAAGCGTAAACCGCGAACTTTGTCGTCCTCTTCAAAGGCACCGCTTTCTCGAGAGGAAACGCTTCGCGCAAATTTCGGTAAACGCCTTTTCCCGCGGCGCCTCCTTTCTCGAACAACAAGTCCTTCAAGGCGTGCGCGTCTTTCGACTTCAAAGCCGGAATGGAAAAAGTCGAGTAAAGCTCGCCTTCCCTCTGCCCGTCCTGCGCGCCCGTCTCGATTTTCAATGAAGCGATTCCGAAAAAGCGGTAGAAAAACGGTTCGTAAATCACGGCGTTTTGAATTCGGTCTAGCCTGCAGTTCGACGTCCTCAGCCGAAAAAGCGAGTACGTAACGTTAAGTTGGCTTCCGCTTACGCTATAGGAGTAAGGCAAAATCATTGAAACGCCTGCGACAACCCCGGCGACGGCGGAAACGATTAACACGACTAAAGCCGTTTGAGCGTTCGCCGTAACGGTTCCCGCGTTTGCCACGATGGCGCCTCCGACAAAAAATGACATGACCGCGAGAGCCATTGCGGCGCCTATCAGGAAATAAGCGAGAAACGCAGGCCCCGAAGCCATTTTGTAAGGCACAGACGCGGTCTCTGCGACGCCCAGCCTCGCTCGAGACGAAACAACTTTTTTTCCGACAACTGATTCCGTCTTCGGCTTGCTTAGCCTAGCCAATATTTCTTCCCGAAGCCGGCTCGCAACGCCAGCGTCCAAACCGACCAGCATGTTGCCGGAAGAAGCCGCGCTCATAGTGGATATCTTCAAATTCTTCAATCCGAGAAGCAAGTCTAAGAATTCCGCATTTTCTTCAACGTTTTGAACCTGGTTGTACAGAAACAGGACTTGCTCCTTGTTGAAAACGCCGCTTTTCTTGAACACGCCCGCCTCGCGAACTTCGTATTCCGCGCTGCGCCACCATAAATACCCGTAAACGATTGAGCCGACGCATAAAACCAAAAGAAGAAGTGGCTGGCTCGAAAGCCACAGCGCGGACGAAATCCCTTTCCCAAGGGAGTTCATGAAAACAAAACCAAAAAGGAATAGTAGTGCAACAACAGCCCCAGCGTAACGGCGAATCAAGTAACGTACGGACGGCTTGTATACGCCGTAAACATCTTCAGTCAAAACCAGTCACCTTGCTTCGCTTGCCCTTGATTTTCGCCAGCAGCAGCTTGCGAATCGCTTCGGCGTTCTCGGCGTTCACGCCGTCGACGTGGGCTTCAAAAGCCGACATCGACGTCGCAGTCGAAACGTGCACGTCGAAAAGCTTGAATAAACGGTCGAAGACGTCCTGGTCCATGTAAACGTCCTGCAGTTTCTCGTAAGGCAGATTCGTTTCGCGCGGCGTAATCCAGCCCTTGCGTATTACGAGCACGTCTTCGGCAGCGTCGTAAAAGTAGGCTTTGAAATAATTGTTTTCGTAAACCCACTGCCAGACCGCCCACGCTAGCCAGAAAACTGGCAAGCACATGAAAAACGTCGGCGACAACAATTCAGGTTTCCAGGAAAACAAGGCGACCGTCAGAATCGCGAAAAAAACGAGCCAGCGAACCATGGTTGAAACGAAGCGCTTCACTATCTTCCTGCGCTCCAAAGGAAATTTTTGAATCAACGCCGCCATCGCCAATCACCTGACAAAAACTGAAACGAGGTTCGAGTTCAATCGGTTCACTTGTTTTTTTTCAACGCGACTACCGCAGCTAACACCAGCAGGATTACGCCTACGGCGAGGAAAAGGTAGCCCAAGCCGATGTTGAAGTTCCACATTATCGGACCTAGGAACAACATCGACACCACGCCGAGAAACGCGATTATTAACGCGATTATTTTCTTGTCCACAAAAACACCTCTTCAAATCTCTTGTTCGATTATTTTCGCAATCACTTTAGAGTTAGCCAATATTTTTTCTTGAGTTTCCTTGCTTCCGACAGCGACGGAGTAATCAAAGAGCTTTACGCCTTCTTTCCAGTTTAGTATTCTGACCATGGATTTTCCTTTGTAGAAAACCAACTCGCTTAATATTCCCTCGTCATACAATTCGGCGGACGCCTCCCCGAACTCGCTGGTTCCCGTACGCGACTTGACGAAATCCAAATAACTCTGCTTAATCGAAACCGCGGGCTTATCGTAGTACGCTAAGAAAACAGTGTAATAAATTCCGTCGTCTTGAAGAACCTTGAACGGCGCGGCAGAACAATACCGTGAATTAGAAACGTCTTTTCTTTCTCTCGTTACGCTAGCGGCGCCGTTAAAGCCAGTCGCAACCAGTTTTCCAACAGTCAATAAATCATCAGCATAACCGCAGTAAACACTTGATGCGGATGCTGTAGGCGCATAAGTAGCCGCGACTGTTTGTACAAAAGGACTGGCGACAACCGCGGGAGACTGCGAGCCGTCGTCCATGCAGCCGAACAACAAAACGCTGAACGCTAAAACCAATGCTAATCCAAAACCTGATGCTCGCATTAAAAACACCAATCAAATTCCAAGTCAAACTTGAATAAAAACATGCGTTCAACCAACGTTTTTTAGTCGCGCCGCAGCGAATCCTCGTTCCAACGCGTTCAGCAACGGCAAGAGCTTCGGCCCGCGCTCTCTGCCGATGAAGACGCCGTATGCGGCAGCAAAAAATTCCTGGATTTTAATGCCGTGCGCGGCGCACAAACGCTTTATTTCCTCTGCTTGCGCGTCCGCGTCGTCGTGCAACGCGAAAAACTCGCCGAAATCAGCCAAAGCAGCCTTGGCGTTCAAATCAAGGGAATGAAAACGCTTGACCGCCTCTTCTCGCGTTAAAATCCTGAGCTTCGCTTCCTCGGGCGCCAGCTTCTCGAGCCAAACGCGCGCGTAACCAGCGCGTTCAGCCAACAGTTTCTTCTCGTCGCTCGTCAACGCGCTTCCTTTCTGCTTCGCGAAAACCGTTTCCGCGTCCGCGCCGGGAATCTGGCTCACGGCAGCAACGAACGAGAATTGCGGGCGAAACATTTTCTTGGTTTCAATCAAATGCGAGAGCGCGTAAATGCGCGGCACGTCCGGGTCACGCGCCTCTTTTTCCTTGAAATAAACGGCTGCGGCTTCGTCGAATTGGTCGAATAAACGCGGAATCGTCTCGCCGCTAGGGTCAAAGTCAATCGCGCTCGCCGGCTTGTATTTAGTCATCAAAAAGCGGAGGAGTTCAGGCGGCAACAACGCGGCTACTTCGCTCGCGCTCACGCCGAGTCCTTTGCTTGAACTCATTTTCTTTCCGCCAATCAAAAAGAATTCGTAAGGCACGTTCACCGGTGGCTCGCGCTTGTAAACCTCGCGGTAAATAGCTTCAGCGACGTCCCGCGAACCGCCTGTCGTCGAATGGTCTTTCCCAGCGCCTTCAATGGTGACTCCCAGAATAAAGAATTTCGCGGGCCACTCGACTTTCCACGGAAGCTTCGCGCGCCCACCGAACGGAGAAACGCGCCCTTCGTACCCGCAGCCCTTCGCCCACGAAACGTAATTCGCGAGACATTTGTATTCAACTGTTTGGGTTTCGGGGTCGTAACTCGTGACTTTCGTCGTGCCTATGCGGCCGCATTGCTCGCACACGACGCTCAACGGAAACCAATCCGCGTCTTTCGCTCCGCCGCTCACGCGCTCGTAAATCTCGCGTATTTTGGCGGCGTTCTCGAGCGTGAGCTTGATCGCTTCATCGTATTTCCCACGCTTGTAGTAGTCGCTTCCCCAGTAAATCTTCGGCTTCGCGCCCAAGCGCTCGAACACTTCCTGAAACTCGCGGAAATAATAGTCAGCATAGTTTTTGGCTCCGCTTGCGCCGTCGTCCGGCGCGGGCACAACGCACAACGGCTTGCCCATGAACTCCGCATACTTTTTCTTATCGAGATAAATGGGAAGCGAATCCATTGGGTCGAAGTCGTCGACTCCGTAATAATAAACGCTTTTCACGCCCGCGTCGAGAAGGGCGCGGTGAATGATATCGTGAATAATCACGCCGCGCAACGCGCCCACGTGCACGCGTCCGCTCGGCGTCTTCTCGTCTTCAACAACCTGCGGTTTTCCCGTTGCCGCGGCTGCGCGCGCGATTTGATCCGCCCAAAACATGTCGCGCTTCTCGTTTTTTTCTTTTTTAATTTCAGCCATGAAAAACCACTTTAAACGTTACCGCTAGGAAAAATAAAACGCGTCGCTTACGGTTGAATCCACTCGATCTCGTAATACTCGTACTTGCTTCCAGGAAGCTCAATGCGCTTCACGCGATAATACGTGATGCTCGTCTCGCGGTCGCAAATCGCGAGCACGAGATCGAGCCCCAACTGCTTCGCCTGTTCGAGCCCGCGCGCCAGCTCCGCGCCGCCCAACTCTTCTTCCTCGCTGAGCGCCAGCATTACGAACTTCGGTTTCCCAGTCCGCGGGTTCTCAGGCACGCTGCCCGCGCTCTCGCGGTGGTAAAGCAGGAAGTCGAGTTCGCTCGCTTCGACGCGCTTCGCGCCGGGAATCGCGAGAATAAACGTCTTGCGCACGCCGTGCGCCACGCGAATCGCCCGCGCCCACTCGCTGATGAGCATTCTTGCTTCGCGCGGGAAAACGTGGATGACGTGCTTCGAGTGCATCCACTCGCCTTCGCCGAGCCCCGGGCTCGCGCCCGGGAAGTACAAGCGAAAGTGAGTGCCGAACTTGAAACCCGTCTTGACGACGAACCCACGCAAGCGCCAGTCTTCGTAAACCGAGTAAAGCGCGGGAAAATCGCTGCGGCGCGCAGTCGCGTCCTTAACGAGTTTTTTCTCTTTAACGTTGAGCACGAAACAAGCGTGCTTCATGAGGAACAACGTCTCGTAAGCGTCGAGTTTGAGAAAGCGACCGTGCTTCTTCGCCTTGTACGTCCCCCACTGGCCGAACCAATTCTTTTCATACAACGCCTGCCCCTCGACGTCGTCATCGATGATCGACATCAAATCGTCGCTGAAGAACAAGCCTTTAGCCTTCACTTCGGGAAAATCGCTCGGTTTGCACGGGTACTTCTGTAACGGGCTGCGTCCGTAATTCGCGTTCGCATCCGCTTCATCGATGGGGCGCGCGATGAGCCCGCGGTCACGCCAATCCTTGAAGCAAAAATAACGGGCGAGGAATTTCGGGTTGTTTTGAAACTTCGCCGCGACGGCATTAAACGAAAGCTCCTTTTTTTTCGCGTGGCACTTCGCGTTCCGCACGTCGATTAAATAAAGCGCTTCCTCGGGCGTCAACTCGATTTGAGTTTTTTTCCCGTCAAATTCGGTGCCGAAAAACGAGCGGTCGAGAGCTTGAACGGTGATTAAGTCGGTTACGACGACGTGTTCATCGCCTTTCTTGCCGACGACGCTTAATTCAGTAGTCACGAACTTCATTCCTCCGAAAACCGCGCCGAACGAACGAAAAAAAACGTCGCGACTGCGGCCGATTGAGTGATTAACTGGTTTTTAGGCGCCGCAGTATTTAAAACCAGTCAACCCCTAAGAATAATGTGAGGGAAGCTTAAAGGAAAACGTCGAGGAAAACTTCGAACGTTTTCAAGGCTTTCACGGTGGGAAAATGAAGTTTTTCAAGCACGGAGACGTTCTAGCGATTACGCTGCCGGAATCGTTGCGCGCGCAATCCCGCGTCACGGCGGGCGACGAGTACGAGTGGTTCGAAGTAGAACCCGGATTCTTCGCTCTCGTCGAAAAAAACAAGCTCGGAGGACAAGTCAGGCAATCGTTTACGGTCACGCTAGTCAAAAAAGCTTTCGAGGCAAGCGAAGCAGCCGCGCAAACAACTGGGGGGACGGTAACGCCGATTCGCGCGGAAGGAAGGCAAACGCCGCGAGGCGCCGGCGGCGCAGCCGGCGGCGGAAGCTGCGCGCCTGCCAAGACGGAGCTCGAAGACCGCGGTTTCCTGATAGTGCAAAACGAAGTAGAGGCGAAAGCGTTAAGCGTCGCGCTCGAAGGAGACATCAAGGCGGGCGCGGTGCGAGGCGTGCGCGGTTTCGACAAAAAATATTACATCGCCACGCAAGCCTACCTGAAGGATTTAACGCCGAAAATAAAGAAGATTTTGAGCGAGCGGCCGCTCGCGGGCGGAGCAATCGCGGCTGCGGCGAAGGAAGACGCGGAAGGAACGCTCGCAGTGCTTTACGTCCTCAAGGAGGAAGGCGAAGTAATCGAAAAGAAGCGAGGAATCTTCGCCCTCGTAAAGTAAGGCGCTTTAAGCGTAAGCGTTTCGCGGTTTACTTCTTTTTTCGTCCCGAGGTTTTAGCCGCTAATTGCCGATAGCCGTTCCAAGAATCGTAGCCTTTGCTGTACTCCCAAAACCGTTTCAAATCGCGGTGAAAATCAGGGCGGACGTCGTCCAACTCTTTATTCAAAAACCCGTGCAGCAACGCCAGCAAAGTCCGGGGGCAAGTCTTGTCATTTGAGTGGTCCCGCGCCGCGTACCGGGCTTCGCGGTAGACGTGTTCGGCTTCATCGCGAGTCAAACTCTTGCCTAAAAAACTGATTTTGTCGGCGGGCGTTCTCAAGTCTGCTTCCAACCGCAGCAACGCGTCGTGCAAAGGAATTACTTTAGAATGGTAAGCGCCGACTACGCCCGCGACGTCGTCTCGAAAAAAACTCAAATCCCGGCTGTGATTGAGAAAAGCATCAGGACCAAACAACTCTTCGTTTTTTTCAAACCCCGTCTTTTTTCTCCAAAACAAAAACCCGCTTCTTGTTTTCCGAGTTAAAACGAAGCCGTATACCGCTACGGGTGCTGCGGTTGCCGCTTGAACAGTAGGATCACGCCGGAAACAGTCTTTGTTAAAAGACAACTTGCCCCATTTGCGATCCAACTCCTTGTGACGCGCATCGAACGCATCCGCCGCTTCGCGCAAACGCTTGTTGAACTCGCCGAAAGCCTCGCGCTCGCGTTCATTAAACACTCGGCGCCTGACTTTGGGGATTGGAAGAAGAGCCGAACGGACGAACTTTGGCGCGCTCATGAACGGGCACCGCGTCAAAACTTTACTGATTGCACGATTAATTCGAGAACGATGAAAACCAGCGTTGCTCCGACGACGACTTTAGGATCCAAAAGAATCTTGCTCGACGTGACGTCGTAGAAGCGAATCAAGCCCGTGCTGCTTGAAGGAGCGTTAATCTTGTCTTGAGCCATGCGAAACAAACACCCTTTTTTCTTTTTTCCTTTTCTCTTTTCCTTTTTCCAGTTGAGAAAATAACTTACGTTTAAACCATTATTTAATGGCTTTCAAAACGCCGCCGCGTCACTGCTTCAACGCTTCAACGCTTTCTCCCGCGCCCGCAACGCCTGCTCGCCCGCCTCACGCATGCTCGCGCCAACGCTCAAAAAACCGTGCGCCCGCAAAACGATGAAATCGCGTTTTCCAAGCGTTTTCACTGCCTCACGCGCGAGTTCAAGCGTCCCGTACTCCTCGAACTTGCGCGTTTGAGGAAAACCAAGCGCTTCCGCACGCTTCACTATCTCGTCACCGTGGCCGTGAAACACGGCGTTAACGTCCCGCCTCGCGGCGTAAACAGCGTGATGCATTATTGCTTCGCTGCTCGGAGCGAAAGCGCCGCGCGCGTAAACGACGCGGCGTTCTTCATCGACTCGGTCGACGAACGCGAGTTCGCCTGCGCTCAAGTCAACCGCAGGCATCCCCGTAGGCGTTATAACGAACTGGTTTTCGCCTGCGCCGACGCGCAAGCGGTAACTCAAGTTTCCCGCGCTAGCGACGCCTCCGTTTCCGTCAGCCTTTCGGTAATCCGGCCGCAATCCGAAGTCGTGAAACCGCAGGCTCCATCCGCAGAGCTCTCTCGCGCGGGCGTCGCCCGCCAAACGCGGCGCGGCTCCGCGCAAGACGCACGAATACTTTACGCCGACGTATTTTTCAGTCATGAAACGTCACAGTCACAAACGATTTTTCAAAACTACAAGCGAAGTTTAACGCGGGGCTTAAATAAGTTTTTCGGAACAGTGCCTTGCAAAGAAAGTCCTGATTTTCGCGGCGTTCGGCCTGCGGATGATTCCGAATTCCGTAATGATTCCAGCGATGAGCTTCGCAGGCGTAACGTCGAAACTCGGGTTTCGCGCCTTGCTGCCGGGATTCGCGACTCGCACCGTACGTAAAACACCGCGTTTGTCGGAGCCAGTTTTGTAAAGCACTTCTTCTTCGCTTCGTTCTTCAATAGGAATTTTCGCTCCAGACGAGCACTTCAAATCGAACGTAGCAGTAGGCGCCGCAACGTAAAACGGCACGCCGTACGCCGCGCAAGCAAGAGCGCGCTGCAACGTTCCAATCTTGTTCGCCGCGTCGCCGTTCGCGGCAATGCGGTCGGCGCCAACGATCATCAAATCGATTTCTCCCTTGCTCGCGTAGTAAGCGCCTGCGGTATCGGGAATAATCACGTGCGGAACGCGCTCGTTCGCGAGTTCCCACGCCGTGAGTCGCGCGCCTTGCCCGCGCGGACCAGTTTCGTCAACGAACACGAAAACGCGCTTGCCGCGCTGCCGCGCGGCGTAAATCGGCGCGAGAGCAGTACCCCAATCCACGAAAGCAAGCCAACCCGCGTTGCAGTGCGTTCCGACGCGCGCACCGTTGCGAATCAACGGTTCGCCGTGAATGCCGATCGCGCGGCTAGTCGCGGCGTCCTCGTCAGCAACAGCCTGCGCCTCGCGCGACGCTAGGCGGCGCGCTTCAGCCGGCGTTTTGGCTTTCTTTGCCGCAGCCATTACCCTGTTCGTGGCGTAGAAAAGATTTTGAGCGGTAGGACGCGAAGCCTCGATTTCGCGTTTCGCGCAGCGAACGTAATTCCAAAACGCTTTAACGCTTTTTTTAGGGGCTTCAAGAAAAGCCTGCGCTAGCGCGTAACCAGCGGCGCCGCCTATGGCGCCGGCTCCGCGGATAGTCATAATCTTTATTGCTTTCGTGGTTTCGCGGTGATTCCGCAGGACGGCGATTTTAAATTGGAAAGGGAGAAGGTTCTGGTTGATCATGAAAACGTTTTTTCCCTTAACCCAAACAGTCCGGTAATTCTTTCCACGAACTTTCATTGGAAAACACCTTCAGCCGCTTCGGCCGCGCCGACTTGGTTTTGTTTTAGCAGAGCGAACGATTTAAATGCGCGGCAGCGTAAACTTTTTTGATAACAACCATGGCTCAAGACGCGACGCAGGATTTGCTCAAGGAATTGCCGCACTTGATAGTGCTGATTGTGCTCGTTCTCGTGCTCCTCGTCGTCGTCACGAAATTCAACTGGGTTCACTGCTCGCAAATCCCCGGAAACTGGTGCGACATTTACTGCAACGTCGTAATGCGTTCGCACTCCCGCGTGGCGTTGCTTTACGGCGACGACGGAATCGGCGACCCAACAACCCTCGAAAACATCATCCGACGCGTGCGGCCGTTCACGTACTTGGAACCCGTCCGCCTCAAAGACGCGAGCTACGGCATGCTGAAAGGATACGACTTGATCATACTCGAGCACGCGCGCAGCGTTTCCTACAAGGAATCGCGCGCACTACGCGAATACCTCAACACAGGCGGGATGATGATTTGGGTCGGAGATTCGGCGTCGCGCCACTACTACGACCAAATCGACGTCGCCGACGTCATCGCGCGCACGAGCGACGAAACGTTCAACGAAAGCGGTTTCAGCAAAGCCGAACTCCAGAAGGCGTTGGACCACGACATGACAATAGACGAAATCGACAACTTCACTCAAAAACTAGTTGAAAAAGGATTTTTCGGAGAGGACGCGCGCAAGCGGCCCAGCGGCTTCGGCCCGCTTCAAGACGTGTTGTTCGCGAAATACGTCGACGTCGTCAACGTCACGCCTGGAAAGAAAGTCACGATGAAGATAGTCAACCGCGATAACATGATGGGCCGCGGATTGTTCTACGAATTCGAAATAACGCCGATTCGCTTCGCCGACGTCAAGGAAAACGCGGCGTGGGTCGACAAAGTAACGCAGATTTCCTACGACGGGAAAGAGTATGCGGGGATTTATGAGACGCGTTACTCGGGGCGCGTGATTTACTCGTCAATTCCTTTGGAGGACTTGAATTCGACGACGCTGTTGACGAACATTTTCGATTACCTGGTGCCGTGCTGAAAAACGCGGTCGCAACGCGCGCGGCAAGGCGCGGAAGCCGTTCAAGCCCGTTCAAGCGAAAACTGAAGGAAAAACTCTCGCGACGCGCCGAGACTGCGCCGAGAATATGTTTATAAATACGGTTAGGGCAATAATGATAAGCACTTAATCTGGAAAGGGTGGTTCTCGATGATGACGTTGAAGAGACGCGGACAATACGCGAGCGGCGGAAGCCACGCCGAAAGCTTGATTCCACTGGTTTTGATAGTGATTTTAGCCGTGTTCATAGCCGGCAAAATGGGCATGGTGGACTTGAGCTCGATTCCCGTTGCGGGATCGCTCTTCCCCAAATCCAACATTAAAGTTTTAGTCGTAGGGCACGCTTCACCCGCCATGGAAACGATGTTGAAAAGCGAAGACTACAGGATGGCGGGAATAATGTACGCGGGCTCGTTCCCGCAAGAGTACATCGTTCCAGGCGTACTCAAAAATTTTGATATCATCATTCTGCAAGGCACGCAAGTGTGCGACCGCCCCGCGAGAATGGAAATCGCCAACCGCGCGAAGAGCGGAGGCAAGCTCATCGTCGTAGGCGACGCTTGCACTCGCGTAACCGACGACCCGAACGCGGCAGGATGGGACGTTGGCATCGGAACGCTCGGTGACGTGATTCCAGTCGAGTACGCTGGCATATTGTTCCACGAGAGCACGGGACGCACTCAAGTGTTCGCTGACGGCAAATTCCGCATCGTGCAACCGTACCACCCGATGTTCAACGGCATCATCAACTACGGGTTCTACGGAACGCTGACGAGCGTAAGACCGAGCGCGTCAAGCGATGTTCTAGCTTATGTGGACACGTACGGCGGAAAGATTACGGCGCCCGCGACGTTCGCCATCGTGGAAAGCAAGGGCTTCTTGAGCGGCAAGACGCTTTACTTTGCGTTCGACCCAGCGAACATGGACATCAGCTCGCGCAACATGTTCTTGAACGCCTTGCTTTACGTGCGCGGCGCGAAAGGCTAAGCTCGGTTCAGAGCGCTTGAAAAAAGCGCTCGCCCCCTTTATTTTTTCCTTTTTCTTTTCTCTTTCTTTTTGTTTTTTCGGCTAGCCGCTGGTTTTTAAAAGACGACTGCGCCATATTAAATCGGAAACAACAAATATGAGAAGCGGAAACTATGACTGTAACAGAAATAAGTTTGGCGCGTTTTGTGCGAGAACCCGTAATCGGCGTCAGCGAAGCCGAAAAAACATTGGCTAAACAAAAGGCAGGGCGCAGGCAAATCACGCGCGCCAGAAAAGCTTTGGAAAGCAATATTGAATTGCTTGAACGATTTAGACGCCACTTGGAGTCAAATTCACGCCAAAGCGCAGTGACAACCACCAGTTTAAAAGGAAAACTGGGTGGCGCAATCGCCGCTACGGGCGCAGGAATCGCGATAACATCAGTCATTCCGTTTACAGGCGGCGTTTATAGTGCGAGTCAAGGAACGCCGTGGGGAAAACTCGAATACGCGCGTCAGGCAAGCAGTGACTTCCGTTTGGCTGGTTTGATGTTCGGCGTAGGAACGCTTATTGCACTAGGACCGTACGCGAAATGGGCTGCTAACAGGGTTTCTCTGACTAGAAGGCTTCAAAGAGCCGGACTGCGGATGACCGGCAAAGGAAAATTCGTCGTGCGGGAATTTCAAAACGGTGGCGAACTAACGAAACGAGAACACGACAGAAATTATGTTTGGGTTATGACCGCACTTGAACGGAATAAGAAAGCGCTAAAACAATTGAATGCGCCTAAACAACGCTAGCAAACAAGGCTACTGATTTTTTATTTCCGCGAAACGAACGGTGGTTTCGAACGATTGTAGGCGTGGATTTCGGGGTAACGAACGCTTTCGCCGCCGTGGATTACGACGGTTGCGTCCGCGCGGTGGAAAGCAAGCGCAACTGGGGGCAACGCGATTTCATCGCCCGCATAGCCGAATTCCGCCCGACGATAATCGCGGGAGACACGCGACCTCCGGCGAAAGCAGTCAAGAAGACGGCGGCGACTTTCCGCGCCATTTTATTTACGCCCAAGCATTCGTTGACTCTCGAGGAAAAAGCGTTTTTGGTTAGGGATTGCCAGCCGAAGAACGCGCACGAACGCGACGCGCTCGCCGCGGCGTTGAAGGCGTGGCACTCGCGCGAAAACCAGTTGCGCAAACTAGACGCGCTCCTCAAGCGCAAAGGACGCGCGGCCGAGCGAGACGCTGCAAGCGAGAAAGTGTTGCACGGCGTTCGAATGAACGAAGTTTGAAAAACGTCGGAAAAAAGCTTGAAAAGCGCTTGAACGAAAGAGAGGGTTTTTTAAGGCGCCGCAACCACAATTTTCTTGTTAAACAAAGTCACGATACAAACGCAATATCGAGGTGGGCCGAAACATGGACGCTAACGAAGCAGTCACTCAAACTCAGGCAACCGAAACAACGAAAACAACCGAAACAACTAAAGCGGCTGAGACGCCGCGCGCAATCGAACCGCAAACTACGGCAACGCGCTCCGAATCCCGCAGCGAATCAACTCGCGAGCTAGGTTTCGACGAAAACCAAGGCCGCAGCCGAATGCAAAGCGCGCCGCGGGAAGCGCGCGAAGCGCATGCGCCGCGCAGCGGCCGCGACGAAGGCATTATTTTCGTAGGCAAAAAACCTTTGATGACTTACGTGCTCGCCGTCGTTACGCAGTTCAACGCGGGACAAAACTCCGTAAAAATCAAGGCGCGCGGCAAAGCGATTTCCCGCGTAATCGACGTCACGCAAGTCGTTAAAAGCCGTTTCATGAACTCGCTGCGCATAACGAATTTCGATGCGGCGACGGAAGTGCTTCCGAACGAAGACGGCACCACGAGCAAAGTGAGTTCGTTAACGCTCACGCTAACGAAGTAAAATTCTGTTTACACTCTTTTTTTCCGTGCTTCCGAAACGCCGAACAGAAAAACGAAATTAAAATCTGTTAGCCGCGGCGGGTAGGCTTTATCGGCGGACGTATTTCTCCTTTAGCGATGCCGAGCAATTCCGCTTTCAAACGTTCTAAAGCCATTCCGTGTTCCAACAAATTTTTTGAATCCCGACGGTTTTCATCCACAGCCTTCAAAACAGCACTGTGAACCGCTGAAACGTCCCGAAAAAAATGATCGGCGCTGCGGCGCGCATCAGTCGTTCGATTTTTCACCGGATTGCAAACAGTAACCATCCGCCCTTCCGTCAGCTCGTCGAACGAAACGACTAAACCGTATTCTCTAGCCGCCTTCAACACTACCGAACGGGCGGTAAGAAAAGACTCACTCGGGGACAATCTGAAGTTTCGAGATATCGCCAAAACAAACGCCTCCGTGCATTCAAAAACAGTTTTTGAACGCCCGACTTTTTAAACCTCAAGACTCACATATTAACGTCATGAAAACTCCGTTGTGCGAAGCGTGCCTGGCGACGAACTCGTTCTGCGCGTCGTGCCAGCGCAAGCTAGACGCAGGCGAAGTCACGCGCACCGAACTCGCCATCGCGCAAGCGCTGCGAAGCGAAAACCTTCCAGCTCAAGCGGGTTTCGAGCGCGCGCTCGAACTCAAGGACGCCGTCCTCGTATTCACGTTGACGCCTGCGGCGGTAATCGGCCGCGGCGGCAAAACCGTTAAAGCAATCGCGAAAGCCCTCGGCAAGAAAGTGAAGATAATCGATGAAGCCGCGGAGCCGCACGCGAAAATCAGTGAAGTGCTATTGCCAGCGCGAATGCTCGGCGTAAACACCGTATTCAAAGCAGGCGGAAAAGAATTCCACGTGCGCGTTCCGCGCGCTGAAGCCCGCCTCCTGCCGGACGCGCCGCTCGCCCTGAAAACGCTGATGAGCGCGTTCCTCGGCGCGCCCACCGAAATCGTGCTCGAGTGAAAACTGGTTTTCTTTGAGCCGCATTCATAAAATTAGTAGTGGGCCCAAAGGGAATCGAACCCTTGATCTTTTGCTGAACTAAGAACGAAAAACTCGTTCGAAGCCCTTTCGCACGTCAAGCGAACGTCTTACCACTCGACTATGGGCCCACGAAACTTAAGTCGTTTCCCGAAAAAACAAAGCGAGAAACCCATTTAAAACAACGAGTGGACCTGACGGGATTCGAACCCGTAACCTCATGCATGCCATGCATGCGATCTGTAACGCGCGGCGGACGATTGAAAAAATAATCGCTCGAGGCGTGCCGTTGATCTACAGGCCCACATGGCGCCGCACCGATTAAGGCGCGGCTACTTATTTTGCCCGCTAGGGCTTAAAAAACCTCTTTCTTTTCTCGCCTAAAGAAAGTTTTTCACGCCGGCGAAACGAACACGACGGTATCCCCGCGCAAGAGCACGGTACCAAGCTTGCGCTTGACTTCCCCGTCCTTGAGTTCCTCGCCGTTCTCGACGACGAGGTTCATGTGCACGTCGAAACTCGCGAGCGTCCCGCGAACTTCAACGTCGCCCTTCAGGCGCACGAGCACGTTGTTGTTCAACGCGTTGTTCAACACGTCGAACGGTCTTTTTTCAGCCAAAAAATCCACCTCTTCCTCCCAAAAAAATTCAAACAACCAAATCAAAGGTTGGCTTGAAACGCGAAAACTCAAAACAAAAATTCAAAACGCATAACGCAAAAAAATTATTTTGCTCTGAAAAGCCTTTTGAAGAACGCGCCGATCTTGCCGAAAAACGAGCCTCCGCTTCCCCCGACGTTCTTGCCTTGAGGAACCGGCTCGTGCGTCAACGCCGCAGACAAAAAGCGGAGCCCGCGCGAGAAACCGCAGTCCGGAGCCCGCACCTCGACGGGCTGCTGCAAGGAAGCGCTGCGCCTGACTTCCACGTCCTCGGGAAGGACGGCTATAACGGGCAACCCCAGAACGCTCGCCAAATCCTGCGGCTTCAACTCAGACTTGTCCCCCGTACTCCGATTGAGGACTACGCCTAGAACCGTAACCCCGCTTTTCTCGGCGAACTTGCGAATCTTCAACGAGTCTATGAGCGCAGCAGGATCGGGCGTGGAAATAATGACGAGTTCCTGCGCGCTCGTAATCGCCGCCCGCGCTTCCGGACTCAACCCCGGAGGCGAATCAACCAAAACGTATTCGTAAGACAACTCGAGCTTGCTGACGGCTTCCCGCAAACGAGTCAAGTCGACTTCTTTACGCTCTTCATGAAGCGAAGACGGAACGTAAAAAACACCGTTCGGGCCGGCGTAAACCGCGTCCGTAACCGCGTTTTCTCCGGCGAGAACGTTTTGAAGCGTAATCGGATTGATTTCCACGCCGAGCATAATCGATACGGCGGCCATATCCAAGTCTGCGTCGACTACTACGACGCGCTTGCCCGTTTTGGCTAGTAGAATGCCGAGGTTCAAGGCTACGCTCGTCTTGCCTACGCCGCCTTTACCTGAAGCGAAAACAATGCTCGGCATAAAAAATTCCTTCAAATTCCTTTGAAACCGATTCTCTTCAAAATCGATTGTTTTTGAGTCGCCGTCCCGCGCAACTCTTCCTCGAAAGCGAACGAACGCTTCAACGGCTTGACGAATTCCGCTTCGCGAGGCGAATACAACGCCTCGTGATTGTCAGCGAGAAACGAATGCACTTCGCCCGACGCGGCTTCGAAAACGTCTACCACGCCGTTCTGCGCCGCGCACGCGTTGGCGAAACGCGCGAAAGCTTCCTTGCCGAAAAACTTTCGCGAAAAAGCGTAGTACTCGAAAACGCACGCGACCGGCACGCCCGCGTCGATGAACAACGCGCCTTCCTCGAAACCGTGGTTGCCGCGAACGGTCACGAAAATCGCGCCAACGAATTTTTTGAACTTGAATTCCTTGACCAAACGGAAGACGTCCGTCTCCGCGAGCGAAACGCCCGACTCGAGAGGCCTGCCGAAAACCGAAAACGACGAAACCAAGAAAACCAACGCTCCGAAAAACACCGCAAAACTAAAAACGGAAAACAAAAACGACAAATAAAAAACAAAAAAACTGCAAAACAACAAAAACTTCGTCCGTTATTACTGCCTCACGCTTTTAAATCGATTACGACGTCCGCGCTGTTGCGCAAAGCCGCGCTGAACTCCGGCTCGACGCCCACGACAATCGTTTCCTTTCCGTGCTCCTTCGCCTTCATTAAAAGCGGTTTGAAATCGGAATCGCGCGAAACGATCGCTATACAATCGATCTTCGTATCTCCATAAATGAATTGCGAGGCGTCGACGGCGAGCGCCACGTCCACGTCGCTCGGAACGACTACGGGGTCGAAGCCTTGGTTCGTGACGGCTTCAATCAGCTTGTCGCTCGCGTACTGGTCCAAGAAAACGCGCCCGACTTTGATGTTGCCGTGCTGCCGCAGCTTCTTCTTGACGGCGTCGAGATTGACGCCGAGCTCCTTGCGCAGCATGTTCGGGCCGTCGACGAAGCACGCGATGTTTTTTTCTTTCGCGCCTTTCACGGCAAGCATTCCCTTCAATTTGTCAAGCAAAAAGCAACACCAAAAACAAAATCAAAACAAATCCCGAAAAATCCAAAACAAAATCAAACCAAAACCAAAAACGTCAAAACCCAAAGACGTTCACTACGTTTTCCCGCACTCGCGCCGCGACTTCATCGAAAGGCGTTTCTTTGATTCTTGAAATTTCCTCGTAAACCCAGCGCGCCTCGCTCGGCTCGTTCCTCGCGCCTCTCCCGCGCAACGCTAGAAACGGGGAGTCCGTCTCGCAAAGCAAGCGCTCAATCGGCGCTTTCTTAATTATTTCGCTGGAGCTTTTAAGCGTTGGGAGCGACAGGAAGCAGCCCGCGCCCAACGCCTCATTCACGAGCGCTTGTTCGCCGAAGCAGTGCCACACTTTCGTCCCGCGAAACGCCTTCAACACGGCAATCGTTTCCGCCGCTGCCTCGCGCGAGTGCACGACGACGGGAAGCGAAGCGTCACGCGCCCAATTCAACTGCGCAGCGAAGGCGGCGCGCTGCGCGTCGCGCTCTTCCGCCCGCTTGAAGTAGTGGAATTCCAAGCCTATTTCGCCTACGCCCACGATTTTTTCCTTGTTGCGCTCGAGGAAAGATAACGCGGAACGCAAACCTTGTTCTCCTTCGCGATAAGCGTCGTGCGGGCTCAAACCGAGAACGGTTTTCAGGAACGGCGCGTGCTTTTCCAGCAACGCCAGAATTTGTTCGTTCGCGTTCGGACTGCTGCCAGCGTTTACCGCGTGCTCGAAACCCGCCGCACGGGCGCGCTCGACGACTCCAGACAAGTCTTTCCCAAAGCGCGGGTGCTCGAGATGGCAGTGCGCGTCGATTAAACGAAGTTTCTCTTCCATTATTTCAGTCACTAAACGCTTTACTTCGCGTTATTCCTGTGTTGCGAACGTTTTTAATAGCGTTCAGGCATAAAAAAGTGAGTTTCTTTCCGTTATCCTAGAGGTGTTTCGCTGAAATGGTAGACAGGAGTTTCGGGCAAATGAACGACTTGAGAGTCGGAAAATACGTGATTGCGGACGAGCACCCGTGCCGCGTAATGAGCATAGACCACGCGAAAACCGGCAAGCACGGCGCCGGAAAAAACATGGTCGTCTGCATCTCGATAATCGACGGTTCGAAGCATTCAATCATGAAGCCGAGCGACGCCGACGTCGAAATCCCCATCGTCGAACGCAAGCGCGCGCAAGTCGTAACGATTTCAGGCGAAAACGCGCAATTAATGGATTTGACGTCTTACGAAACGTTCGACACGATTATTCCAGAGGAAATGCGGCAGGAAATCGAAGTCGGAAAGGAAATCCAGTACATGGAAGTCATGGGACGCAAACTGCTCATGCGCATGTACGAAGGCGAGTAAGAAAAAGAAAACGCGCCGACTTCCCCCCAAAAAAAACCGTTAAACCGTCAAAAATCCATTGCCTTCAGCAAGACGCCGAGAACTAGGAACAACAGCACCGCGCTGATTATCAAGTTCAAGTAAGCAACTGCCTTGATTTCGAAAACTTTGTCTTCCACGATTTTGTCCGTCTTTTCTTCCCAGTCCTTGAATTTCCGGAAATCCGCCTTGAAGCCGTCGAGTTTCGAATCAATCACTTCAAACGCGTCTGAAACGTCGCTTTTCATTAGCATAACCCCCCGTGCTTCCAGTAAAACCAATTGTTTTTAATCCGTTCGAACGAAGTAATAACCCGCAAAGCGTTAAAAAACGCTTGCCTCTCATTAACTAACGACGACAAGCATCGACAAGTGGGTTGGGATTAAATTGCCTGGAGAACTAGTCAGCGCATTCCAAGACTTTTTCAGCGAAAGCAAGCGCAAACAATCGTTGCTCGACGCGGCAGCCGCGTTCCCGAACGAGCGCTCACTCGCCATCGAATTCGCGGAACTCGAACGCTTCGACCCCCGCGTGGCCGACGCCTTGCTCGAGCACCCCGACGACGTCGTGAAAGACGCGGAAACAGCAGTCTCGGATTTCGTTCTGCCTACGCCGAGCGGCAAAAAATTCGCTCCGCACGTACGCTTCCACTCGCTGCCGGACTCGAGCGAAGTCGAACCACGCGAACTCGGGGCAGCGAACCTCAACCGCTTGTTCAAAATCGAAGGAGTCGTCTCGTACATCATGGAAATCAAGCCCATGATCAAAACCGCGTTGTGGGAATGCCTGCACTGCGGCGCGACCACGAAAACGCTTACTCAAAAAAACTCCGTTTCGGAGCCAGGAAGCTGCAGGTGCGGACACGGAGGAAAAGAAAACTTCAAATTGCTGGAGCAGTCAAGCGATTTCATCAACATCCAGAAAGCCGGAATACAGGAAGCAGTCGAAAAAATCAGGGGCAGCACGCCGGCGTCGCGCATCGAGTTATGGATGGAAGACGACCTCGTAAACAAAATCGCTCCGGGCGACAAAGTGTGGATTACCGGCGTCATGCGCTTGAAGCAACAAAAACCCGGCAAAGGGCAGTCCAGCGTTTACGAAAAGTTCGTCGACGTCACACACATCCAAAAAGTCGAGCGCGAGTTCGAGGAAATCAAGTACTCGAAAGAAGAAGAAAAAAAGATTCAAGAACTCGCGGCGGACCCGCACATTTACGAAAAAATCCAGAAAAGCATCGCGCCCAGCATGTGGGGTTACGAAGAAATGAAGCAAGCCGTCGCGCTGCAACTCTTCGGCGGAAACTCGCACAAAGAAATGCCTGACGGCAAAAAAGTCAGGAGCGACATTCACGTTCTTTTAATCGGCGACCCGGGCACCGGAAAATCAATGCTCCTCGAAAGCGTTCACCGCATCGCCCCGAAAAACGTTTACGTAAGCGGCGGCGGGGCAAGCGGCGTAGGAATGACTGCGAGCGCCGAACGCAACACCGACGGAGAATGGTTGTTGAAGGCGGGTGCAATGGTTCTCGCCAACGGTGGAATAGCGATAATCGACGAATTCGACAAGATGGATGAAAAAGACCGCGGCTTAATGCACGAGGCGATGGAACAGCAGTTCGTAAGCATCGCGAAAGCAGGAATGATAACCCAGTTCAAGAGCGCGTCAAGCGTGCTCGCGGCCGCGAACCCTAAAATGGGCCGCTTTGATTCAATGAAACCGCCGGGAGAACAATTCGCGATGGGACCCGCTTTAATGTCGCGTTTTGACCTCATATTCGCCATCAGGGATTTTCCCGACGAAACGCGCGACCGCGGGCTCGTGGAACACGTTCTAATGAGCCACAAGCTCGCAAGCGAAAACAAGGCGCCCGACAAAGGTTCTCCGATTAATCCCGAAATCGATGCGGAACTACTGCAGAAATACATCGCGTACGCGAGGCAAAACGTTTTCCCGATTTTGACGGACGCGGCAATAAAAAAAATCGAGGAGTATTACATTCAGCTCCGTAAGCTGGGCGAAAAGCAAGGCAACGTTCCCGTCACGCCTCGCCAACTCGAGGGACTCGTGCGCTTGAGCGAAGCGAGCGCGAAAATACGCTTGAGCGACAAAGTCGAGGCAAGCGACGCCGAACGCGCAGTCAACATCGTAAACTTCGTGTTGGAAGAAATATTCGTCGACAAGGAAACGGGGCGCATCGATAGCGACGTCATCAACATCGGCCAGTCGAAAAGCAGAATCGACAAAATGCGTTCACTCCTCGGAATAATCAGCGAGCTCGAGAAGAAGACGGACCTCGTGGCAATCGAAGACGTTTTCCGCGACGCGGCGCAGTACGGAATGGATGAAGTTTACGTGCGCCAACTAATTGAAACCCTCGAGCGTCAAGGCGACTTGTACCGCCCCAAAGCAGGGCACGTGAAGAGCGCGCGCAAGCGCGACTGGTAAAACGCAAGGCCGCCGCACCCCGCTGCACCCGCCGCACGCTCGCAACCCGCGCCTCCTAAAACCAGCGGATGGCTTCCAGCAACGGACGCGCCCAACCGATTAACGAAAACAAGACGTACAACAGCAGCGCTGCTCCGAACGCCAGAATGAGCGCGGGCAGAACGATGAACAACACGAGGAGCGTTCCGAGTAGGAACCAGAAAAAGAAAAAGAAGACGGCGAGGGAAAAAACGAAGAATTTCAAGCCAAGAGCGTAACCGGCGTGCGCCGCGCGCGAAACGCGTTCGGTGCGTTCAGCGCTTTCGCTGCGAACGTGGACGAGCCTAGCGTAGTCGTGCGAGCGCTTCGCTGGCTTTAAGCCGCGCTTCCGCGCGCCTCGCGAACTCGTTCGCTCAGCCAACAAAAGCGCTCACCTCGAATTCAACCGAACAAAGCCGCGAGTCCTTCCGCTGCTTCGGCTTCCTTCTCGGCTTCGCTCTTCTCGTCCTTCTTTTCTTCCTTCTTAGCTTCCGCGCCTGCAGGCGCTGCGCCTGCCGCTACGGGGGCTACTGCCGCTTGCTTCACTGCTTCCGCAATGTCGACTCCTTCGAGCGCTGCGACTACTGCTTTCAGCTTCGTCGCGTCTTCCGTTGCGCCCGCGGCGGTCAACACTTTGCCGAGGCTTTCTTCCGTGACTTTCTGCCCTGCAGAGTGCAGGAGCAAAACGGCGTATACGTCTTTCATTTTTTCATTCACCTAACATGATTTTATTCGAACAAACAACGAACATGATTACTGAGTCGGAGCTGCGGGAGCTGCAGGAACTGCAGGAGTCGCCGGAGCAGCCGGAGCCGCTTCAGGCGCGGGCGTCGCCGCCGCTTCCTCCTTCTTTTCTTCCGTTTTTTCTTCCTTCTTTTCACCAGCAGGAACTTTGGACTTCACCAATTTGTCAATCGCGTTCGCCTCACGCGCCGCCTTCGCTATGATGAGCGGCGTGCTTTCAGCGTTGTAAATCTCCGCGAAAACGCAGAGATTCAAAGCATGTTGAACCGCCTGCGTCAAGCTCGCCTTGAACGCTTCGTCGTCAATGTCAAGCACGGCGCCTTCGTAAAGCGTTCCGTGATCCCAAACCGCGCGCACTTGCATCATTAACTCCATGGGTTCGATTCCCAGCTTCGCGAGAATTCCCGCGACGGGCGCGCTAATGGGTTCGCCTTTCTTCGCGACGACAGTATCACGCGTAATCACGATTTTCGGTCCCTGGATTTTCGCGTCAATCTTCGCCTGCTTGAGTTCCGTCAGCACGGGTCCGGGAGGAAGACTCGTTTCCCCGGCGGGAACGATTAAATCGCAAGGCGCGAGTTGCCCTGCTTTCGCGATAGTCTTCGACTTTGCCTGCTTGAACAACTTGTATAAGCGGAAAGCATCGAGCTCCGTCGTGAGCAGCACGGCACCGTTGCACCAATACTTTTCGAGTTCCTTCGCTTCCGGCTTCGCGGATTCGAGCGCGCGAGCCATCAACGTTTGCCTGGCAAAAAAGAATTTGACTTTGTCGCTCGTCTTCTTCTTGATTGCGCCGTACTGCTTGCCTGGCAAGGAAGCGTTGCTTGCTATGGCGATTACTTGCGCGCCCGCTAGTTCTTTCACCATGTGCTTGACGAGCACTTGCTTTTCTTTCTTGGATAAAACCATGGATTAAGCACTCTGAGGATTCTGAGGATTTTGTGAATTCTGTGAATTCTGAGAAACGTCATTCGCTTGAACTGCATGCCCTTTAGTCTTCGCGATTTTCGCGCCGATCTTGGCGGGTTTGCCCATCGTCGTCTTCACGTAAATGCTCTTGATTTTGGATTCAACTACTTTCTTCAATATCGCTTCAACTACGGCGAAAGCGTTTTCCGTGATTTGCTCGACGGGCATTGATTCGTTGCCGACGGGGCAGTGAACGCAAGGCAAGTATTTTCCTTTGCTTTTAATGGAAATCGTGCGCCTCGAACGCTCGAACAAGTCTTTGAGGTTCGTTCCCGGGGGAATGGGGCGTGCGTTGCGGTTGTGCGCCGCGAGGAATTGTCCAAGCGCTTTTCCGACTTGCGCCATGAGCTTCGGCTCGCTTAAAACGAAGTAGTCGACGAGTTTCGCTTGCTTCGGCTTGTCGGACGCGTAAGAAGCGATTTCACTGCTTGGAATGACTAAATCCGCGCCTGCTTTCTGCATTTCGCTTGCGACGACTCCGTCGGCGAACACGGCAATCTTGACTTGCTTCGGCGGATAAGGAAGGACGACGTCGAAGTTCGGGCGGTTCTCGGGTTTCTTTAAGTCCAAGTCGCGGAAATTGAATGCGAGGTCGACGCTTTGAGTGAACTTGCGTTTGCCTTTGCCGTCGGCGAGCGCTAAGGCTACTGCTTCTCCAACCGCTTTCTTGTCGAGAACCATTTTTTCAAAACCTTAAAGCCAAAAGCCTTATTTCTAAAGAACAAGTTTTTCCGAAGCGCTCTTTTGACGAAAGGACTCTTTTGCAGAGTCAATCCCTCCTGCGCGAAAACCGCGAAGTGGTTTAGTGCAGTTCGAGCGGGAAAAACAGTTAAACGACGAACACTAATTTTGCGAAAGGTGGTTTTTAAACCTATTGAAAGCGAGTCAACGTATCCTGTTTTCCAAGCAATATGTTAAAAGCATTTTCGGCTTCTCGCGCAGTATTTCGCTCAATATTTTCTTTGATGTGATGAATAACCCCGGAAAATTTAGCATCCGGTTTGGTAACTATAATCAGATCGTAGTGAAAAGGAATTCCCGTTCTAACTGCAATTGTTTCAACAGTTTTTCCAGTTTCTCGTATTTTTTCGACATAATAATCGAGAGGCGTTTTCGTTCCAAAATCGGAAGAACCCAAAAATCGTTTGAGGGCGCCTAGGTTATGTGGATTTCGGGTAACGTTGGAGGTTGGAAAGTTTATTATCAAATCACAGTATCGGTGTTCTAAAAGTTTGTTTATTGTCGCCCAATCGGCGTCTAACCCCTGGTTATCAATAAAGACAAGAGCGTGATGTTTTCCTGATTGAGTAAGTTCGGCAAGTATGCCGTCAACGGCTAAATTACAATCGCCATGAATTAGCTTAAATTGACTTTTACTGAGACCGGCGTTAGTCAGTATGTCTAAACGGCCGCGCAAAGCATCTAAGTTAGTTTTGTTTTCGTCTACAAAAAACATTTTCTTAAAAGGCGGGATAGCGGTGGCAGCTATGAGCGGAGAGCCGACAATATAATGTTTTTTAGAACATTTCGAGCATTTTTCAGGTTGTGGCTCGCAATCTCGATATTTACACACAAGATCAATGCCTGAATTCGAAAGTAAGTCAATGAAATAAAAATTATCACCTATGTTTCGACTTATTATTGGAACATAGCAGCTATGGGCGTATGCGGCGAGGCAATAAAGTTTGAGCGGCGCCCAAAAGTTCGCTAGAAAAAAACTACTGGGGTCAACTTCGACTAAGGCAGGCATGACCGACGAGTATTTTTTAAGTATTGGATCAAGACGGTCGGTAAAAGATTTTTTTGGTTTATCTCGCATACATCGGCGCCAGTAATTTTTTATCAGATTTCGTGTTCTGCGTCCTAAACATTTTCTCGGTTCGAGGGTTATATTCTTTTCTCGTACCAAATTTTATGTGACATGATATTCCGTTTTCCTTACAAAAGTCAAGCACTTCGTTAGCATGAGACTCGTAAAAGAATTCATTGTCCTTGAAGGAACTGCTTTTCGTGTTGTAATTCAGCTTGCCGAAAATAATTTTGTCGACGAAAGAAACGCTTTCCAAAATATCGTTCAAATCCTGTTCTACGAGGTTCGGCGTCGGGTAAGGCTCCATGCTAACCCAAGTCCGCAAACCCTCGTCATGCAAACGCTTCAAGGCTTTTACTCGCTGGTTGTAAGGCGCGCTGAACGGCTCAAACTCCTTCTTGAAACTAGCATCGTTCGAAACCAGCGTGATTCCGTACTCGTTGTCGAAACCGTATTTCTCCGCGTCAGCCAGCATTGCCGGGTATAGCCCTTTCGTTAAGACAGTGCTTCTGATTCCGTACGAATTCAGTTTTTCGATGATTTTAGACGACATTTTCGCTACTTCAGGGTAGCCGTACATGAACGGGTCGGTCGTAAAACACAAGTGAACGAAATTGATTTTATCGGCGTGCTTGGGAATCTCTTCATCCAATAATTCGAGCGCGTTTTCAACTAGTTTCGGCTTGCACCAGTCAGAGTAAGACTTTACTTTGCCGAAGCGAATCGCCATCATCATGGCGTAGCAAGGAAAACGGCAGCCGTGAGCGCAGCCTTCAACGTGGTTAATGCAGTAGTCCGCGTATTCTACCTTGCTTCGGTACAATAGCGACTTTTTTCTGATAGTCTGCATTAACCAACCACCCAAAGAAGCTAAGGAATTGGCTTTTTAATACGTCTCGCAGCCTTGCTTCCAGTAAACTCAAAGCACTTTCTTCAACCGCTCGTTAACCGCGTTCCAGTCAACCACGTTCCAGAACGCGTCTACGAAGCGCGGCCGCTCGTTCTTGTAATCCAGGTAGTACGCGTGCTCCCAAACGTCGATAACGAGGAGAGGCTTCAAACCCGGCGCGAAATTAACGTTGTGCTTCTCGACCTGCATGATGACGGGGCGTTGCGTCATCTTACCGTACGCGAGAACAGCCCAACCGCTGCCCTCGACGCTGACGGCAATCTTCGAAAACTCGGTTTTGAAGCGCTCGAAACTCCCGAATTCGTTCTTGATTGCATCGCCGATTGCGCTTCCCGCTTCCGGAACTCCTCCGCCGCCCTTGCCTGCGGGCGCCATATTCTCCCAGAACAACGAGTGCAAAACGTGCCCGCCGCTGTTGAAAGCCAGTTCCTTCGCAATCGCCTTAAAGTCAAGGTCGGCACCGCTTGAGCGAGCCGCGTCGAGCTTGTCGTAAATCGCGTTCGCGCCGTTGACGTAAGCCGCGTGATGCTTGCCGTGGTGAATCGCCAACTGTTGTTCGCTCAAGAACGGCGCGAGTTCTCCGTAACCGTACTTGAGTTTCGGCAAAACGTATTTCCCGCCAGGCATTACTTCCCACCTCGAAAAAATCGTTTTATTTCACTTCTGCAGAACCATGTCTTGCCCGCAGCAAACGAGCGTTCCCCCGCCCGCTTCCACCACGCTCACGACGTTCCCGCAAACCTCGCAACGATAAACTTCATTAACCGCCGTCATTTCTCTCACCTTTTCTTTTCGCTTTCAGTATTCCTCGCACTTCAACTGGTAAAACGCGGTCGGGTGATCGCAAGCAGGACACTTCTCCGGAGGCGTCGTGCCGAAGTGCATGTAACCGCACTCGCGGCAAACCCACCAAACCGCCTGCGGCTTCTTGAACACCGTACCGTCCGTCACTTGCTTCAGCAGCTTAACGTAACGCTCCTCGTGATGCTTTTCCGCTACGGCAATCGAACGCATTCGCTTTGCAACGTCGTGAAAACCTTCCGCATCCGCGATTTTCGCGAACTCCGGATACATAGACTCGTGTTCGTGGTGTTCGCCCGCAATCGCCGCCGCCAAATTCTCTTTAGTCGAACCGAATACCGTCGGAACGCCGACTCCTTCAGCGATTACGATTTCCGCGGCAGTTTCACCCGTTTTCGCCTTTATCGCTTGAATCGCTTCAAACAAGCGCTTCGCGTGAGTGCGCTCCTGCTCCGCAGTCTCGAGAAACACTCCCGCAATCTGCTCGAAACCCTCCTTCATTGCGGCTTTCGCGTAAATAGTGTAACGGTTGCGCGCCTGACTCTCGCCAACGAACGCTTTCGCGAGACACTCTAGCGTCTTATTCATCGATGCCCACCTCTCAACGCAAACTCTTCCTTAAAAGAAGAAAACCGAGTTACGCAGCCGAAGTTTAAAAAAACACGGTTACGAGCAACGCGAGCAGAAGCATGTTGCCGAAATCCGCGATGCTCGTCGTGATTGGAATGAGAAAATTGCTTGGATCCTCGCCTTTACCGAAAAAGTAGAATCCCGCCGCGATGGCGACGAAGAAAAGAACGGTGACGAGCAGAACGGCGTCTATCAACGCTATCGCGAAAACCTTGAACGCGACGAGCGCGCTTACGGCAAAACTCGCGCTCGAAATCACGAGAGCCGCGGCTGCGCCCAGCGTTGCGGTGAATACCGCGAGAAACAAGACTTGCATGAAGAGCTTGTGCAACTCAGCGTTCTTCCACCAACCGCGTTCGCAGCCCCTTACTTTTCCTTCGTGAAGCATAGTCGAAAAACGAGAGGAAATAATGGAAGCGTAATCCCCGATCATGTCGTTCAACGCGGGCAGGAGGACGACGAGCGGCACTATGGCAACGAACGCCGCCTTTATGTTTTCGAGCGCGAATCCTCCGAGCGAACTAACTATGGAAGCCAGCAACAGAATCTTGATGCTTTCCTTGATTATGGTTCCAGCGACGTTCGAGTGGGCGCCGTACTCTTTCACGTAAAAAAGCGTTTTGCGCGACAACTTGTGCTTCGCATGCAAGTCGTGCTGCAGCGGGTGAAAGTGCTTGCGCGGCAACGCGCGCAGGCGCTCGAGCTTGCGAGGCAAACGCGGCGTAACGACGACGCGCTTGTGCGCGTGCGCTTCGTGAAACACGCGCGCCAACGGGTTCCCGATTTCCTTCAAACCGGTTTTCCCGTCGTTTTTGTTTTCGGCTTCTTTTTTCCCGTTTTTGTTTTTCATAAAACCGCCAAAGCTATCAGCAACGCCGCAATGCTGGTGATGTCGCCCGTAGATGAAACGAACGGGCCCATGATGTTGTTCGGGTCATGGCCTTTCTTGAACAAGTAAAGCGTGGCGGCGAGAGTCAACGGAATCTCTATCGCGTTAGCGATTACGCCCGCCAGCAAGGGAAGGAAAACGATTTTCCAGAATACCTGTTGAAGGAAAAAGTAGTTGAAGGCGAACGCAACGACGCCCAGCACGAGGGAAACGAATACGGCGAGAAAGAACGACGCGGCGAGGTTTCCGACGATTATTTTCGACTTGATTTTGTCGGGGTTGATGACGCGCAGAAACAAGCCGGAACTCAAGCGCGAAGCGAACGACGAACTGATGTTCCCGCGCATTTCCAGAAAGCCGGGCAAAATAATGAGCATTCCCGGCAGCAGCAACAATTTATCCGTGTACGCGGCTAGCGCGGCTCCCGCAATGACTCCGCCGGTTAAGGAAACGAGTTGCGACGAAAACATTTCGCGGAAGTCGCGGTCGAAAAACCGTTTATCGCCCGTTTTGCCCGCATTAAAGCCTGCAGTCATGCGTTCACTATGACGCGAAACGCGGTTTTATTGCTTTCCTCGCTTTCCTTATTTCCGCTTTTTCTTAATCTCTTTCCGTTCTTTCTTGAACTCAACGTAAGAGAAAACCACGCTGAAAACCGCTACGGCGATTACTGGCGCGATTACGAAGACGAACATCAAGTCGGGAAAAACGAGTCCGAGCAAAGAAATTATTCCGCACGCCTTGAATAACTTCGCGCCGACGGCGTGAGTGCGGTTCCAAACGCGGTCGCTACTCATCGTCCACGGCGTTCTAATGCCGACGAACCAGTTGCGCTCCGCGTGTTCCATCAAAACGCCGACGAAGTAAAACAACGCGGCGAAAGCCGGAACTAAAGCCATATTCAAGCTGAACGAAACGCCGAGGTTCCACGCTAGCGTCAACGCGTAAACGTAAGACATGAAAGCGACGAACAACACGACGAACCAATCGTAATATTTTTGGAACGCGGCGTAATTCTTGCGCAACGGGTCGAGCCTAGGCAGAATGAGGAACACGCCGAACAACGCCGTCGTTAAAATCGGAACGAAGAACACGCCCCAAAACTTGTCCATGTGACCGTCCACTGCGCCGTTCGCGTTCCAGTGGCTCGCCATTCGCTCGGGCATTGACGGGTAAAAGTAAGCCGCGAGAAGAAACGACGCGACGATTAACGCGAGGCAAACGATGTTGGCGAGCTTCATTTTAAAAATCACCGTTAGGCGTTACGCGGCGCGAGAATTAAAAACCGCGTTCAAACGCTCACGCACCCAACGCCAAGGCGAACGCGCTTGCGCCTGCTCCCCGGCAACACGCGCTTGCGCCCCGCGATTGCGCTCGCTTGAATCGCTCGCTTGAAAACTAATTCTTCCTGGAAGGCTTCCAGTTCTTCATCAAAGCGCTGTTGGCGGTTACCGCGACGCTCGAGAAAGCCATTGCCGCGCCCGCAATCGCGGGGTTAAGCAGGGTTCCGGTGAACGGGTAGAGAACGCCGGCCGCAATCGGGATTCCGATCAAGTTGAACGCGAAAGCCCAAGCGAGGTTTTCCTTGATTTTCCTTAACACGAAGCTGCTCAACCTAATTGCAGTCACGGCGTCGCGCAAATCGCTTTTCACCAAGACGACGTCGCCCGCCTCGATTGCGACGTCGGTTCCCGAACCAATCGCTATTCCGACGTCCGCTTGAGCCAACGCGGGCGAATCGTTTATTCCGTCGCCGATCATCGCCACCCTAAAGCCTTTTTTCTTGAGTGCCTTCACGTGCTTTTCCTTGTCTTGAGGAAGCACGCGCGCGTAAACCAAGTCGATGCCCACTTTCTTCGCTATCGCTTTCGCGGTTTCCTCGTTATCGCCCGTAATCATCGCGACCTTGAAACGCATTTTCTTGAATTCGCGAATGGCTTCAGCCGACGTTTCCTTGACCGCGTCCGCAATCGCTATCAAACCAATCGCTTTCCCGTCGACTGCTACGAGCACGACCGTGTTCGCCTGCTTCTCCAACTCCAAAAGCGCGTGCGACAACGAAGCATGATTCACCTTGTTCGCTTTCAGCAACGCCGGGTTCCCCACTAAAACCGTCTTGCCTTTGACTTTCCCTGCAACGCCTTTGCCCGCGACCGATTTGAAGCCGATTGCCTTGCCGACGCCGAGCTTGCGGTTCCTGGACTCAAGGACCACCGCGTTGGCCAGCGGATGTTCCGAGTGTTTCTCCAACGCAGCGGCCCAAGCAAGCACTTCGTCTTCGCTGAAACCGCTTGAAGGAACGATTTTGGTGACTACGGGCTTTCCGATTGTGATGGTGCCCGTCTTATCCAAAACGACGGCGTTCACCGACTCGATTTTCTGGAGCGCGGCCGAGTTCTTGAACAAAACGCCGTTTTCAGCGCCTAAACCCGAACCCACCATTATCGCGGTCGGCGTGGCGAGCCCAAGCGCGCACGGACAGGCGATTATCAAAACCGAAACAAACGCGGTTAACGCGAAATCAAAGCCGCTTCCGGCAACCAGGAACCAGAAGGAAAACACGATTACGGCTATGACGAATACGGCAGGAACGAACACCGCCGAAACCTTGTCCGCCAACTCTTGAATCGGAGCCTTCGACGACTGCGCTTCCTCAACGAGCTTGATTATTTGCGATAGAAGCGTGTCTTTCCCGACTTTCGTCGCCTTGAATTTAAGCGAACCCGCTTGATTGATGGTGGCGCCGATTACTAGGTCGCCTTTCTTTTTCTTGACGGGAACGCTTTCGCCCGTGACCATGGACTCGTCGATGAAACTCTCTCCTTCCACGACTACGCCGTCAACCGGAACCTTGCCGCCGGGCTTCACCAACACGACGTCGCCGACTACGACGTCGTCAACGGAAACCTCGATTTCCTTGTTTTTCCTGAACACTACCGCGGTCTTCGATTGCAAGCCCAGCAATTTCTTGATTGCCTGCGACGTCCTTCCTTTCGCGACCGACTCCAAGTACTTTCCAAGCGAAATGAAAGACAGGATTATCGCTCCCGCTTCGAAGTAAAGGTGCCCGTCGTAGCCGAGCACCACCGCAACGGAGTAAAACATAGAGGAACCGACGCCGAGAGTCACGAGGGACTCCATCGTAGGCGAACCCGTTAAAACCGACTTGACTCCCTTGACGAAAATCCGTTTGTTCACGAACAGAACGGGGATTACGAGCGCGAATTCAATCCACGCCGCGTTTTCCATGACAAACTCCGGCAACCGGAACAAGTTGAAATCCGCGAGCATGAACAAGAGCAGCGGAAAACTGAAGACCGCCGACAACAGGAAGCGCTTCCAGTACGCCGCCGACTCATCTTCCTCTTTTTTCGCGTTCGCTTCGCCCTCGAGCAGTTCCGCATCGAAACCCAAACTGATTATTTTGTCGCGCACCGAATCGAACGACGCATCGCCTTCGATTGAAAGCGTTTCCGAGTCTTCGAAGCTCGCGCTATGCACGCCTTTCGCTTTCTTCAAGGCGGCCTCGATTTTCCTGGAGTCGGCGCCTGGAGAAGCGCCGTATATCTTGAGCCTCAAAGTAACTCGTACCCCGCTTTGCCAACCGCTTGCTTGAGTTGCGGAACGCTCGCCTGCCTCGGGTCGTAATCCACGACGGCCGCGTTGTTCACGGCGTTGACTGAAGCCGAGGAAACCCCGTTCACTTTCTTCAACGCCTTCTCGACAGCCAAAGCGCACGAAGCGCAAGTCATTCCTTTAACCTTAAAAGACGCTTTCATTTCTTCAACCACCTCTTTCTTCAACCGCCACTTTAAACCCAACTGAACCTAACCGCCGTTTGTTTTTCAATACGCTTTATTTTGATTTATTTTGACTTATTTTTCGTTACTCTTTCAGTCCGTTATTTTCGTTTTATTGCCGACTCACCTTATTGCCTCCAACGCGCTCCTTGCTTCCGACGCTTTCACTGCTTCTGGCGCGTTTAATTTCCGGCGTTTTGCTCGTGTACTTGGAGTGCTTCGTCCTGCAACCCGCGCAACAATAATCCTTGCTCTCGTCAGCGAGCTCCATGCCGCACAACTTGCATCCTTTCCCCGCTGCATCGCTGAAAACCTCTTTGTGGCAAATCGGGCAACTCAAACCGTTCACGCAAACCACCTCGAAATTGTTTCAATTCACTACCGCGTCTTAATTCACGACCGTCGCCTTGTACGTCTTGAAAACGTCGAGCCCAAGAATGTCCGCTTGCGTAGTCTTCGACGAATCGTATTCCACGTCGAAAAAGTTCGCGAAACGAAACGTGACGCTTCGCACGCCGGGAAGCTTCTTCAACTCCCCGCTGATGAGCGGCGCGTGCCCAGGACACGGAATATCCACTTGCAACGTCAATTTCGCCAAAACGGTTTGTGTTTGAAGCGCCGCGCCAGCGCCAGAAACGCCTGCGGCGCAAGCCGCGGAAAGCGTTGCTTGCGCGTCTTGCAAACCGCAAGCGCCCGACTCTGGAGGCTGGTACGCGTCAACTGCGTTGGCTGAAGGAGCGAAAGCGAAGTTCGCCGCCAACGGGAATATCACCATGAACAATAACAGGTTCACGGCAAGCGTGGAACCGTAAAGCACGCTCAAATACTTCCAACTCCGCTTCGCTCCAGCAGCGGAAAGATGACCGTTCTTGCGCAAGTACAACGCCGCCGAAAGCGTGGCGAAAACCAGCGACAACGCAATCAAGCCGTAAAAGAAGTACGGATTCAACAGCAAAGGCTTGAAGAACTCGGTTGCGACCGTAACGCCTAGAATAGACGCCGCAATGAACGCGATGCAACCCGCGTGCGGCACTAACCCGTAAACTATGCCGGAAAGCGCGCCGCTCTTCTTGCCTTCGCCGCCTTCGCGGCCTTTGCCGTCTTCGTTCTTCGACTTGCAACAGTCAGGCAACTCATCTTCACGCTTTTCAGAACCTTCTTTATTACTCTCTTTCACTTCAGCCAACATTTCTTACCACCCGCGTCCAACGAGCAACCGCACGCAACGCGAAACCGCTTAACGCGGATTCCCGCACGCGCTAACGTCGAACGCGAGATTAACAACCAGGAAACGGCTTATTACCAATAGCGTGAAACTAGTTTCAGCTCGAAAACCGCTTTCAAACAGGCTTCAAACAGGCTTCAAACGGGTTTCAAGACGACGACGTTCGTCATCCCGCGCCTGCGGCGCTCGATTAATCCTTTTACTTCAAGCGAGTCGAGAACGCGCGTAACCTTCACTTTACCCAAACTCGTTTTGTCAACGAGTTCAGACTGCAGCGCTGAACCGCCGCCGTCAATGATTAAGCCTAAAACCGTTTTCTGTTCGTCGTCAAGCTCGCGCATCACCGCCGCGTAATTCTCGCGCGACGGCTTTTTCGCCGCCGCCTGCGCCGCAGGCTGCTTTATCGTCTTCACGATTACCGACGGGGGTTTGTCGTCGCGCGCGAAGAAAACCAGGTAAAGCCCGGCAGCGATTACGAGCGCCATGACTGCGAGCCCAACATTCGTTTGGAAATTAAGCGTTCCCCACATGGGGCACGTAGTTCCGTGCGAACACGACGAGTTAACGATGTCCGTCAACGCGCGATTAAACAAGAAAACTATTAACCCGATGAGCGCGGCTATGGCGATTACGATTAATCCGACAGTCCGATTCCTCACGCCAACATCACCCGACAAGTTTCAGCAAACCGCTGAAGCGCTTCAAGCGCGGTATTCCCCGCAACTCGCGCGCGCGTTCATTACGCTTCCAGTGAATTAAAACAAGCGGCACGCCTACGCGGTGAGCCAAGCGCGCGTCCACGACTGTGTCGCCCACGTAAAGCACTTCGCGCGGCGAAACGCCGAGTTTCTTCAGTATTTTGCGGAACCCGACTGGCGAAGGTTTCGGAGGCGCGTCGCTCGCCGTAACGACTGCGTCGAACGCGTTGAAACCGATTATTTTTTGCGTGATGCGTACTTCGTTGCGCGACTGGTTCGTGACGACGGCGAGCTTGAACCCGCGCTTCTTCAACGCGCGAAGCGTTGCGTGCACGCCGGGCATCGGCTTGCCGTACTTCGGAAGGTAATGGCTGAAGTAAACGCCGTCGCCCCACTTGAACAGTTTAAATGCGAGGCTGCGAGCGTTCTTTTTGCCTGCGACGAACGGCGTAAACCACTCGACGCCGTGCATTCCCGCGCGAGTTAAAATCCGTTTCTTCGAAACGCGCACGTTCGCGAAGCGCAGCAGCGCCGTCTGAACGACGCGCGGATAAGCGTCCTCCGTATCGATGAGGACTCCATCCACGTCGAACACGACTGCCTTTATTTTCTCGGTTTTCTTGATTTTGCCTGCGTTCATGGAATCAACTAAGCGGAAAAAAAGAGTGCGGCCGCCGGGAATCGAACCCGGGTCTCAAGCTTGGAAAGCTCGAATCATACCATTGGACCACGGCCGCGCGAAAACGAGAAACCGAATTAAGTTTATCGATTGCGGGAAATAAAAACGAGTGGGGGAACCGAGATTCGAACTCGGGTCACGACCACCCCAAGGTCGTAGCATTGCCAGGCTAGCCCATTCCCCCAAAAAAGCGAGAAACCACTTTTCAAGCGTCAAACGCTCGAGAAAGCATTATAGTAAGCTTCATTGTTTTTAACCCATTCGGGAACGCCGCAAGAACGCAACGCGCGCTTTCCGAAAGGCAAACCCTGCGAAAGCAGCCAAGAAACAATCGCACGGCTGCAAACCAAGCAACGATAACTACGCGCGCCCGTCTTCGTCGCGTAAGGAACGCGCAAACCGAATTCTTCCTCAATCACGCCCGCAAAATCGCGCAGCAGTTTTTCCGAAGACGAAACCACGTAAAACTGTTTTCCGTTGCGGATAACGTTTCCGTAACGCATGACGTAAGCCAGCAACTTCGCCAAATTCGCGTTCAGTTGAACGGGAATCTCAACGCGCCATTTTTCAGGTTGTTTTTCGGCGTCAAAACGAAAATCGTTAAACCACAAAGCGTTTTTGTAACCAAGAGGTGCTACAGAATGCGTTTCAGCGACCTTGCGCAACAAGCTGTTTTTCACTGCATCACAACCGAAATCGACTTCTCGCTCGAAAGCAGGCAACGACTTGGTTCGAATAAGGAAACTCAACGCCGCCGTGGTTTTACCATCTTTCCTCAGGTTTCCAGGTTGAAGCCAAGTTCGAGAAGTCGCCACGCCGAATGTTCGTAGCATTTCCTTCAAGTCTTCAACGAAAGCGATTCCTCCGTCAAGCAATTCCTCGCTCTTGAAAACCTTGAAGCCGACGCTGAAAGAATAGGCATTGCTTTTCTTCGAAATCCAACCCTCGCATTGAAAAGCAGTCGCGAGGTAAGCACGGGAAAACGCTCGATTTTCTTTGATCCAACGCGGGACTCGAAAAACGCAAAGCATTTTGTCTCCTTTCGGCGCCCCTGCTTCGAACAACAACCTGCTGACCCGCACGCTGTTAAAACGGCACTTGAAACTCGTTCCGAAACCAGTGCCTTTCGCGTAACTAGATTTCAAATCGAACTTATTTTTTACCAACGCCTCGAAGTCTTTCAACGCTTGCCAGTCGGCAGAAGACAGGTAGAAGTGAGAAAGATTTTTACTTAAGTGGCCGTCGAACGTCACGTAACTAATTATTCGCGCCAAATCAGCGTCAAAAAAAGTAGAGTTCACGCTAAATAAAAACTAAACGCGAATTAAAAGCGCGACGGAGGTTCGCTTCCAGTGAACTCAGTAGCGCTTGAACGGAATCAAGTCTTCCACGAAATCCACTTGCGCCACGAACATCCGGCGGCAACAGTAACGCTTGATTCCGAGGTCGTCGAGAATCTTTTCCGGTTTTTCCCCGGCTTTCACGCGAGTCTGGTAATCGTCGTAAAACTCGGCTACGGGAAAACCGCAACTCCAACAACGAACCGGAATCAACATTCAACGTCACCTGCACGCTTTTACCTGCTAACTTTAACCTGAAAAATGTTTACCTGTACGATTTCGTGAAACGCGCCCTAGCGCCCGGACCCTTGAACTTCTTCGGCTCAACGCGGCGAGGGTCTTCAACGAGCAACGAACGATCGTATTCGATGAGACGCGTCTTCAAATCGTCGTCCCCGCTAGCCGCAACGAGCGCGCGAGCAATCGCGGTGCGCACGGCTTGAGCTTGCCCCATGCGTCCTCCGCCTCGCACTGCGACGTCTACGTCGTACTGCGCTGAAGATTCGATGAGTTGCAACGGCTCGCTTATGACGGCTCGCTCGACGGGCGAGTGGATGGCGGCGAGCGCGAGGCCGTTGATGCGTACGACGCCTTTCCCGGGCTGCGCTGCGGGGCGGATGCTGGCGCGCGCGATCGCTTCCTTGCGTTTTCCGCGTTGCACGAGCAGTTTCTTCTTTTTTTGCCTCGCCGGTTTTTTCGCGGCGCTTGCAGCGCCTGCAGCGCCCGCGGCGCCGGCTTCAGTTTTTTTTCTTGCAGCCATTAAAAATCAACTCTCAAAACCAACAAACCAAACAAACGAACAGTTTACATTTCCTTAATTTTTCGGAGTCCAACCGAGCCTCTCACAAATGTCGATCACGCTGACTTTGCTTCGCCCCAGCGCTTCCTGCGTCTTCGGCGGCTTCTCGCGCTTCGCGCCGTGCAATTCGCTCGGCCCCGCGCCGTAAAAAACGATTATGCGTTTGAACGCGGCGGCGCCGCGCGCGGTGTGCCACGGAAGCATGCCGCGAATCGAGCGCTTGAAAAACAAGTCGGGCCGCCTAGGCCAGTGAGCACTGTGCTCGGGATTCGCCTTGTCCTGCTGCAAGCGCCTGCGGAAGTATTTGCGAGCGATTTCTTCCGCGTTACCGGAAAAAACCGCTTTCTCGGCGTTCACGATTCGCACTTCGTTTCCCTGCAAAGCCTCGTGCGCGACGACGGCTGCAAGCCGTCCGACGATCGCGCCTTCAGCATCGTAAACGATTATTTTCTTCACTTTGCTTTTGAGTTTGGCGTTACCGAGTTTTTGTCTTCCTTTTTCAGCCATAAAAAACCACGATTTACAAAATTAACCTGACTTTCTTGCCTTGCGGATTGCGTTCCGCGAGCCGAGCGAGCGGAACCGCGTCGCACTTCGCCTTCTTGAGCTTGATAAGCGCCGTCTTCGACGCCTTGAAGTAACCGATTGCGAGCGAGTGCGTAACGTCGCCTTGCGCGAGCAGCTTGCCTGGAAACGCGACGGTTTCGCCTTCCTTCGTGATGACGTTGAGGCGCGACAAATTCAATTCGCTTCTCGCCCTCGCGGGAGCGCGCAAACGCTCGGCGCACGCAGTCCAAACCGGAGCGCTGTTCTTGCGCCCAGTTTTCTCGAGCAACGCCACCAGCTTCACCGTCGATAATGCTTCAGGACCAATACTGCTCATTTCTTACCAACTTTCTTTTTCTTTTTTTGTTTTTCTTTTTTTATTTTTTATTTCCGTTTTTTAATCGTTAATGCAGGGGGAGGGATTCGAACCCCCGAACCCCTAAGGGACAGGCACCTCAAGCCTGCACGTTTGACCAGGCTTCGCTACCCCTGCCCATAACCGCTATTCTTCCTTGTCCTTCCTCGCCTTTGACTCCTTATCCTTCTTCGCCCTGCGCTTGCTCTCCTTCTTTTCCTTCGCCGTCTGTTCGACGAGCTCCACTTGATCGAATTGCTCCGCCGGAGCTTCGGCAGCCAACGCCTTCGCCGCCTCTTCTTGCGCGACCACAGCCGCTTCCGCGACCTTAACTTCCTGCGCAGCGCTCGCCGCCGCAACCGCTTCAGCCGCTGCAACGCGCGCGTCCTCCTCGAGCTTCTCGAGCTTCTTCGGATTCTTCACTCCTTCCTCGACGAACTCGAGTTTTTCTCCGATCAAACGCAAGCCGCGCTCCAACTGCTCGCTCGCGGAAAGGTTGTTGAACGATTCAACGAAAAAAACGAATTCACCCGGCTTCGGGCGAACGGTAATCGCAGCCTTCGGGCACGACTCGACGCAGGATTCGCACAACAAGCATTGTTCCGGCGAAGTCAATTTGATGTGCGGCGAAATTATTTTCACTGGACAGGCTTTAACGCACTCCCCGCACTTGTCGCACTTGCTTGAAACGTGAAAGTCAGGCATCGCCGAATACGACGCGAGCGCGCTCTGAAATTTAGCGTGGTTGCGTGCGGCGCCTTGAACCGCAGTCGCCTCAAGCCTTAGTTTCTGGCCTTTGCCTAGGCGCATCAACGGAACGCGTTCGCAAAAAACGCGTATCACGGGGTCGGAACTCTGCAGTTCCCGCGAGTAAACCGTGCGCGCGGCGTCCTGTGCTTCCGCCTCGAGACTGAACGAGATTTGCGTGCCAGGCGCGACGCCTTCCTCGAAAGTCAATGGCACGAGCGCCAAACGGCTCGCCACGTATTCGTTGAACAACGGCGACGTGTTCTCGTAAAACGAAATCTCGTCTATCGCGAACGTCGGAACCTCCGCGTTCAACGTTCTTCGCAAAGCGTTCAAAAAGTGTTCGTCCGCTCCGCTGACTAAAACGCGCAGCTTGTTCGGCTGCGATTCACTTAAAGCTTCAAACTTCATTTCAACCATCCGCCTTTTTTCCACGCCTTTTTTCAACGCTTTTTCCACGCCGTTCAAAAAACGGTTTTCGGTTTCAGCAAACGCTTTAAATCTTAAACTCTCCTTCCGCGTTTACCGCCCGGACGGCGAGTAGTGTCAGTAGGAATCGGAGTCGCGTCCTCGATTTTACCTATGCGCAAACCCGAACGCGCCAACGCGCGAATAGACGCTTGCGCTCCCGAGCCGGGAGTTTTCGAACCGTGTCCGCCGGGCGCGCGCACGCGCACGTGAACGCCCGTAATGCCGCGTTCCTTCGCTTTTTCGGCGGCTTTGAAAGTCGCCTGCATCGAGGCGTACGGCCCGCCTTCCTCGCGATCCGCTTTCACGATCATTCCGCCGCTGGCAGCCGAAATCGTTTCAGCGCCGCTCAAATCCGTAATCGTGATAATAGTGTCGTTCTTGCTGGAGTAAATGTGCGCTACGCCCCACAACTCGTGGCGCGAAACAGGCGCGTAATCGCGGCGAGGCTGAGCCGACGCTTGTTGCGTCGAAGACGCCTGCTGCGCTGACGCTTGCTGCGTTGAAGCCGGAGCTGCTTGCGCTGAAAGCGCTGCGGGCGCGGCTTTCGTTGCAGCGGGTTGCGCGGCAACCGCTTCCTCAACTTTCTTTTCTTCTTCAGCCATTGAAAACAATCCACTCAACAAACGGTTAATGAAAACTTAAAAACTCACTTGTTCTCTTCTTTCGTTTCCTCTTTCGCTTCCGAAGGCTTCACTTCCGGCTCTGCTTCGGTTTTCGCTTCGGCCTTAGGCGTCTCCGGCTTCGCTTCTCCGACTGCGCGGGCGTCACGGGAAGCGGAAGGCGCGGGCGCGTTGCCCGAAACGGGTTTCCCGAACCAGTCAACAATGCTTTCCTCGCTGAACTTCACTAAGTACGAAGGAGCGCCGACGCGTTTCGCGTCCACACCCACGTGACCGTGAACGATTAACTGCCTCGCCTGCCTCGTCGTCTGCGCCAAGCGCTTCTTGAAAACGATTGACTGCAATCGGCGGGCCAAAATGTCGCGAACGTCGAGCGCGAGAATGTCGTCGAGCGTGCAAGCCGGATTATTCAACAAAAACGAGCGAACACGCTTCAGCAAGCGTTCCGTCCTCTCTTCGATGTTCTTACCTTTCTTGGAAAGCAGGCGGCGGGCTTCGCGGCGAGTCTTGCGCAACATCGTGCGCATACGCCAAAGCTCGCGCGAGTTCTTCAACCCGAATTCCTCACGCAACGAAGAATCTTCATCGATGCGCTTGTGCTCCCACAATTTTTTCGGGGTTTCGTACTGCTTGCGAGCTTTCTTCGGGTCTCCCATTAAAACACAACCTTGAAATCAAAACACTAAAAACTAATTTTTCTTACTTTCATTGCTTCTTTTCTTTTTCCCCGCCTTTCTCCTGAGCGCCGGTTGCCGCAGCGGCTTTCTGCGCCTTCAACGCCTTCTTGAGCACTCCCACCGTCAAACCGCTTCGCCCCGTAGTGCGCGAGTGCTGCCCGCGGACGCGTTGCCCGAGTCCGAAACGGTAGCCTTTCCACGAGCGCGTGTTGCGTTCGCCTTCAATGTCCTGGCGCAACGAAAACTGCAAATCACTCATCGTAAGATGCTTGTCCGTCCCAGCCGCCTTGTCGCGCACGCGATTGAGCTGGAACGAACGAACGCCGTGTTTTTCCGGGAAGCGGACGATTTCCTCGATTGCGGCGAGTTGCTCGTCCTTCATTTCGCCAACCCACTCGCTTTCCTTCAACCCCAATTCTTTGCGGGCTGCACGCGCGACGTTCGACGCGATAGCGTGCCCGACTCCCTTGATTTTGCGGAGCGCGCTGCGCAGGGGAGTATGTCCTTCGATGTCTTTCCCGAGAATGCGGACGATTCCTTTAAAGTCCTTGCTTTCCTTCCCCGTCATCTTGACGGTAATTCCTTTGTAAGCCTGCGGACCGCGCGTTGCGCCGGCGGCAGCTGCCGCTTGCGCGGCTTTCGCTTCCTGTTTCGAACCCGGCTTCGTGATGACGGCGCGCGATTGCTCGGCGGCTTTCGCTGGCGCTGCAGGTTTTTGCGATTGATTCTTCGTTTTGTCGTCAGCCAACACGAATCACTCTGAACGCTGAATAACGAATAAAAGCAAGCGCCGGGACTGAGAAATCCGCGACTCTCGCGATCGTTCTGTTTTTCGATCTTTTTTCGAGAGAAGTTTCGAACTCAGGAGGCCCTTACGGGCCACAAGCTCCCCGGAAATCAAGACGGATACGCCTGTTTTTCAGGCAGTCCGAAAAAAGTTTTCCAGGCCTGCGCATTACCGCTCTGCCATCCCGGCGCAAACAATGTTTTGCGCCCAGCGCTTTAAAAAAGCGTTGGCGAAAAGCAGAACGCAATGCTTCCTTTGAGCCGCGCGGCACGCACGAAGCGGGCTCGCGTTCCCTCGAAAGAGTAATTATTTCCCGCGCGGAGCTTTAAAAAGCCTTCGAAAGAGAGGAAAACCAAAAACTAAAGTAAACAACTAGAACGCGTGAATCACGCGGGAAACGTCGAACGCGAGGCCGTTCCTCCGCCCCTTGATTTCATCGCTCGAAAGCAGCGCGTCCGCGAAACAGACGAGTTCGCCTTTCAAACTCAAAATCTGCACCGCCTCACCCTTCGCGATTCCTTCGTCAAGCGAGCAAATACCGGGAATCGCGAGGTGCGCTCCCGTAGTAATCGGGCGCAACGCGTCGTCGTCCGCGACTACTCGCTTCAAGTGAATCGCTTCCTCTAAAGGCAAAACGCATTCGCGCAACGGCGCCTCGTTCTTTTTCTTTCCGTTCTCCTTCGCGAGCCAAACGCGGTCGCTCAACTCTTGAAGAGTAACGCACTGTTCTTCCGTAAAGGTAGCCGCTTCCGTCCTGCGCAGCTCAGCCATTACCGCCGCGTCGTTCACGACTTCCCCTAAATCGCGGACTAGAGCGCGAACGTAAAACCCCGCTTCCACGTCGCATTGAAACAACGCGAATCTTTCATTCACTTCAAGCAAGTCGAGGGAAAAAACCTCTCTTATCCTGAGGCGTTTCGCTACCGCGCTCGCTAGCGGCGGCGTCTGATAAATTTTTCCTCGGAAGCGCGAAAACGTTTTCTCCAGCGTGGCGGCCTTGATTGGTTTTTCAAACCGCGTGATGCAAACGTACTTCTTGCGTTGCTTCGACAGGAAGCCGCTGGCTTTGCACGCGTCGTTCAGCATCACGGGCAATACGCCGCTGACGTCGGGATCCAGCGTCCCGCTGTGCCCGGTTTTCTGCACGCCGAAACCGCTCAGGATTTTGCGTACGAAAGCGCTCGTCTCGTGCGAAGACGGACCGCAAGGCTTGTCGATTAACGCGACGCCGAAACGCAGGTAATCGTTAAGCGGGCGCTCGCGCGGCGCAACGCCTAAAACGCCTTCCTGCTTGCGGAGAGTAATCATTTCGAATCGTTTTTAATTCAAGCAACGGCTTAATTAATGCTTATGCAACCGAAAAGAGTTGAACCTCTCGGACCAATCGAACAGCTCGTCGAAGGCCACCGTTTCTTGGGAACTGAGTTTTTTCATTATTCAGTCGTTCCTCCTCGCCCCGACACCAACGATTTGACGAGAATACGGCTGGCAATCGCAGCAAGAGGTGACTGGGACCACGCGAAGTTGATGGAACAAACGTACTACAAGCGAATCGGAATTGAAGTCAAAGATTCGGATACGGAAAAACAGACGAACCACAAACGAAACGGAGCCGAAGTTGAAGAGCCGTCTGCGGAAATAGTTCTCCAGACGAAGCTAAGCCAAAAAGAAATAGACGAGATAATGACACAATTAAAAATAAAGAAACGCGAAATAGGCGAAGCAATGAAACCGGAAACAAAAAACCCACAAAAAGACGAAACAGCAATACAATTAGAAATAAGGAAACAGTTAGAACTAAGGAGCCGCCGAAACTAGTCGAGGAGTTCCAAGTGCAGTACGTTGCAGCGCTTCTCCTTGCCTTTCTTGTCCTTAACCATCACGAAATTACGGTCGACGAGCTTCGTGATTTCCATCGTCTCGCCCGCTTTTCGTCCCGTGAGCTTGACTGCCTTTCTACCGACTTTCAACGCGCTAGCCATAAAACAAAATCACCTTAAACGCTTCAAACGCTTTCAACGTTTTTTCTTTTTCCCAGCTTGTTTCTTAATCTTTTGCTTCTTCAACCGCTTAACGAGTTTGCGTTTGAGAGTAATTTTCTTTCCGCGCTTCCTTTTAATTCTTGTCTTAGAGACAAAACCAGCTTTTTCCCGTGCCAGCTTCACAATCGCTTCAACAACTTGCTTCGCGTTATTACGCTCGCCGTCGATTACGACGCACCCGCGCGGCAAACGCTTGACGTCCACGCCGTACAACCGACGGTAACGCAACGCGTTCTCCACGTCGCGACGCCGCGTGAAAGCCAGCGAATCGCGAAACGCGACGCCGTCCTCCTTCGCGCGCCTCTTCGCGCGCACCCGCAGCGGCACGTCCAGCCACACTTTCAAGTCGAACGCGGGCGGACGCAACGCGCCGCACCTGCGCCACACGCGCGAATCGTCGAGCCACACCGCAAGGCGCGAGGCGATGACGCAGGCGCGCGAGCGCGCAGCCAAATCGCATTGCTTGCGTTCGATGCGCAAATCGTGCTTCGGGAAATCGCGGAGCGCCAGTTCCTGCATTCGACCGAGCGATACGCCTCGCTCGCGGGCGAGAGTGCGGAGAGTGTAATTCAATTGCTTGAGCTTGAGCTTGCGGCTTGAGAGGCGCGCAGCAGTCGTCGCTCCGCAACCGCTGAAACCCGAAATGGCTATTCGCACGACAACCCCCACCAACTAACCGACGATTTAAATTTAGCGCTTCAACGCTTGAGGGCTTCAACCCACTTCAAACGCGCTACGGGCACTTCTTCCTTGGCAACGACGCCAGCCTTCAAACGCGTCCTGTCGCGCACGACTAGCGAAACGCATTTACCGCAAAGAACGCCGCCGAAAACTCGTTCCGGACGCTTTTCCGTCTTCGCGAGGCGCGCTTTCACGCGCGGAACGCCTTGCATCTTGCAGCTGCACAACGCGCAGTGCGCGATACCCGGAATGCGCTTCTTGTAAATCACCACGCGGTGCCCTGCCGGCGACCTGCGTTTGAGTACGCGCTTGCGACGAAAAGCTTTCGAAACCATTTTGTTTATCCACCACCGTTTTTATGCTGCGATTGAAACGCAAAGAAACGCAAATCGTTTTGCAAATCGTTTTTGTGTTTAGCCCCGCTTAAATAGTTTTGCGATTCCGCCCAACGCGCGCGCTTCAACCTTAGTCCACAACAACTCCACTACCAGCATTCCAGCGACAACCGTGCTCCAAATGAAGAAACCGCGCGCGCCGAAAGTAGGCCGCCAAGCGGACGCGTTCCAGAAATCTATTCCTCCGGGAAGCGAAAACGGAAGCGTAATCGAGTAATTCGGGAACAACGCCGGCAAAACGTAATTCCAAATAATGTAGTACAACGGGATTATGACGATGAACGCGCGAAACGGCAGAAACATCGTCTGCATCATCGCATCGTTCATCTCCTTCTCGCGCGACTGCAGTTCCTTCAACTTCGCTTCATCGTTGCGCTTCATCGCGTCCTGCATTTCCTTCATGTGGTCGTTGAAGCGCTTCTGCTTCGCGCGCACTTCGTCGCGCTTGCCGAGCGTCTTGTTCACGGCGTAGCTGACGAAAGCGAAGACAACCGAGAAAACAATAATCCAAAAAGTCGCTTCACGCATGAAAACCAGCCCCCCCAAAAAACCTGAAACCAAAGCCAAAAACGCAAAAAAAACTCAAAAAAATAATCAACGCATGATCTTGTTGAGAACGGGATACATTTCAAACAACTGCTGCTTCGCGAGATCCTCGTAAAAACGGTAAATGATTCCGACGGTGAGCAGAATTCCCGTGCCCGTCCCCAGCGCACCCGTGATGTCCGCGAACCACGCCAGAACACCCACGAAAATACTGCCTAAAATCGTGATTATGGGAATATACCGCTCGAGAATCTTTTCCGTCACGCGCGGGTCCTGCCTGAAGCCGGGAATCTGCAACCCCGCCCGATTCAACTGCCCGGCAACCTCCTTCGCGCCCATACCCGTACTCTCAATCCAAAACCAACCGAAAACAACGCACAAAAGCACCAAGACGACTCCGTAAACCAACGCGTGCAAAATCTCGTTCGGCTGGGAAATGAATTGCAAATACGTTTGGTAACCCCCCATCAGCAACGGAGACGGAAGCGAGTTAACGTAGTAAGCGAACCCGCTGATCGGACGATTATCCTGGTACTCCCCGAGAAAACCAGCGCGGTGAGTCATGCTCCCATCTATGGGCGCGGAAGTAAACATGCCGACTAGCTGGATGTTGAGGATGACTGCGCTCGCGAGAATAACGGGAATGTTCGAGACGTACAGGAACTTTATCGGGTAACGCGCCCCCAAACCGCGCGCTCTTCCGTAAGCGAGCGGCAGCTCTATCTTCATTCCTTCCACGTAAACGACGACTAGAAAGACGACGATCGTGAAAACTATCGGGACTACGCTCCAAATCGCGTTCAACACGTCGCCGCTCGCGAGAGCGTACAACGCGCCGGGAATGAGTCCAGCGGGAATACCCGTCGCGCCCGGCACGAGGCTCAACGAACCGATGAAAACGGATTGGCAGACGCCCGCCGCGATGAACAACGATATACCCGAACCGATTCCGTACTTCTGCACGACTTCATCGAGGTAAAGCAGTATCACGGAAGCGAGAGCGAGTTGTAATACGACGATGATTTGCGTCAATAAAAACGAGCCGAAAAGCATTCCCGATTGCGACGCGGGCAAATAACCGCTGAAAACGTATATTCCCGCCTCGAAAAAACTGAGCAGAACCGCGAGAAGCTTTTGGAGGCCTTGAAAACGCTTTTTGCCTTCAGGATCGCTCAAGTCCACGTTGATGAGTTTCGCGCCGACCGCGAGTTGAAGGAAAATGCTGGCGAGCACGATGGGGCCGATTCCCGCGGTAATGAGCGTGCCCATGCGGCTGCCGAGCAGAATGTCGAGGCGCTCGAAACTCGTTATGCGCGAGTAATCCGCTCCGATCGGGTAAATCTGCCCGAGAATGAAGAAGACGAGCAGCACGGCTGCGGTCCACAAAAGTTTTTGCTTTAGCGGCGCGGCGCGTTCGGCGCGCTTTACTTCAGGCAGAATGCTCAGCAGCGGATCTAAAGCGCTCCAAAAGCCCATGATTCAAAACCCACTTCGAAAAATTTAAGCTCGCAACGGAATAAAAAAACAAAAAAAACTGAAAACGCGGACGAAAATAAACGCAGACTGATTTAAAAAACCGCGTTGAAACGCTTTGAAACGGAAAGAAACGGAAAGAAACGAAAAGAAAAGGAATTAAAAGGAAAAAAGAAAAAAGGAAAAAAGAAAAAAGGAAAAAAGAAAAAAGCAAAACGTCACTCGGTTGAAACCGTTCCGCCAGCCGCAATTATCTTCTGTTTCGCCTTCTCGGAAACGCCGCCCGCGCGCAACGCTATTTTCGAGCGCAAAACACCGCCCGACAATACCTTGCAGTCGCGCAACGACAACGCGTAAACCCCGTCGGCGCCGGCAGCGTGCTTGCCCGCGTCGATCGCGCTTTGAATCTCGCGAAGGCTCGTCTCGAGCAGTCTCGCGCGCTTTCGCGACGCCGCAGTCGGGTTCACGAAACCTTTTTCGCCGTGAATCTCGCCGCGCTTTATCGTTTGAAGCCACTTGTGCTTGTGGAATCCCGCGCGCCCGACGCCTCCACGCGAGCCTTTGCCGCGGCGGTTCTTCGTGTTTCCACCGCCGTGCGTGCGGTTGCCTAAAAACTTTTTCTTTCCGCGCGAACGAATTCTTCGAGCCATAAAACAAAAACCCCTTTAAACGTCAAAACGCCAAATTCAACAACGTCAAATCATCGCTTTAATCAAGTCGTTTATTTTCTCGCCGCGGTAGCCGAGCGCGCCTTTCGGGTAGTGCTGGCGAATCCCGCCTTTGAAGCCGCCGCGAGGAGGCTGCAAACGGTAAACGACTTTTTCTTCTCCAAACTTCTTCTTCAACAACGCAATCGTCTCGTCGCTCGCCTCACCCCAAGAAGCGTAATCGCGAATCTTCACGAGCATTCCGGTAGTCGAAACGTTTTGAGGAACGAGCACGCAATGATTCTTGCGAGTCAAACGAAACGCCCGAAAAATGCTTTCAACTCGCTCGCGCGTCCTCATGACGCCTCGAATCCTTACGACGGCAAACAAAACCACGAAAACTCAACTCCCTCATTAAAACCAAAAAATCATTTTTCAACTGCAGAATCCGATTCGGGTTTTTGAACCGCGTCGGAAACGCTCGACTGCCCAGCAACGCCTTCCGCGCCGGCCGCGGCGGCTCCGCCAGCTGCTTCGCCAACTGCTTCGCCAACGGCGCCGGCTTGCTCTTCGCCTGCTTCGTCAGCCTCGCTTTCGCTGGAACCGTCGGTTCCCTTCTTCAAGCTGTTAAGCGAATTCAAAGCGTTGATCGTCGCCAAAATCATGTTGAGCACGTTTCGGGTGCGCCCCTTCGCGAAACTCCAAGCGTCGTGAACTCCCGCCAGCTCCAAAACTTTTTTCGCCGTACCGCCAGCCACGAGTCCGACTCCTCGCGGCGCCGGCTTGATCCAAATGTGAGTGCTGCCGCTGTTTCCATGTACTTCGCGAAGAACGGTGTGAGGTTGTCCGCAACCGCACTCCCACGAGCCGCAACCGAGGCTCACTCGCACTAGGTTTTTCTTGGCGTCCAACACGGCTTCGCTGATCGCGTCCCTGCTTTCAGGCGCCTTGCCCATGCCGACGCCTACGTAACCGCTTCTGTTGCCGACGAGCACGACGGCGCGCATCTGCATTTTGCGGCCGCAACCCGTCATTCTTTGCGTGCTTGAAACTTCCATGACTTCTTCCGCGAGCTGTCCTTTAAGCAAGAAATCGATTATTTGCGGTTCGAGAATCTTGCGCCCGCTGTTGAAAACCGCTTCAAGCGACGAATACTCGCCCGCAACTACTTTTTTCCCTAACTCGGTCCGCGGAACCCACTCGGCTTGAGCCGGTTCCTCGCGGCGCCTGCGGAAACCGCCTTCTCGGCCGCCCGGCCTTCCGCCCCTGCCGCGTTCATCGCTTTTTCCGCGACCGCGTTTTGTAAAAGCCAATCAACAACACGCTCCCTTTAACTTTTTTTAAACTTTTTTAAGTTTTTTTAACTTTTTTTAACTTTTTTTCTGTTTTTGGTAAACGCTTATCTTGTTCTTCGCTTCCGCGAACTGTTTCTGCGCGGCTTCGTTCAAGTGTTTTCCTTCAATTCGCTCCGCGCTCGGAATCTTGTCCGGGGAAAACGGCGCCTTGAGTCCCGCGTCAACCGCGCCCTTCAACGCCGCGAAAACGACTGCGCCTTTCGAAGCAGTCTGCAAACCCAAGTCGAGCACGAACTCGCGCACCCCGCTCGCCGCGGCGCGTTTCGCCGCAAGCATGCCCGTGAGGTAAGCGCTCGGCGTGTTGCACTTGCCGTCGAAACCGAATTCCTTCAATTCGGAAGAACAAGCGCTTGCAACTACCGCGTCGCCCGCTTCGCGGAAATCGCAGAATTGGGCGTAAACGAACTGGTTCGTCTTGCGAACTACGAGGCGCGTCTTGCCGCTCTTCAGCAACGCGAGGCGCTTCTCGTAATCCGTCTTGTTCTCGCGCCTGCGGCGGAAGTGAACCGAATACAAAGGACCGAAAGCTTTAGCCATAATTCATCAACATTTTCCGATTTCCGTTTTTTTTCAATTTTTTCAATCTTTAAATTCAACGCTTCTCCAAGCCGCGGACAAACTCCGCCAACTGCCTCTTGTTCTTGAAGAAACCTCCTTTAATCATTCTGTAAGCGCGCCGGTAATCCTTGCGTTCAACCTTTCCTTTCCGCAACGCCAACGCGCGCCTCAAACAGCGGACGAGCGCGATCCATTCGCTTTTCCCGCGCGACGCAACGCTTCCCTTCACGCTTCCCGCGCCCCGCCTGCGCCCCGAGTGCGTGCGTTGTTGCTTGAAACGGGCTTTCGCGCGCCCCGAACCCTTCGCTTTCACGACTGCCACCGCGCCTTCCGAGAAAAGCGTGCGCACGTCGTCGCGAGTCAACGCCTCGTTCGCGCGCTTCGCGTCGACGACGCGTATGCGCGATTCGCCTACGCCGGCTACGGCGGCGGCGAGCCTTCGAACGGTTTTAAGCGTCATGAATCATTTTCACTTCCTCGTTTCAACACGCAATGCTTTTGCGTTTTCTCTTCAATAAATTTCTTTTTACAAAATCTTTTTACAAAACCTTGACGTCGAGCTGTACGGCGCGGGCGCGAATCGCTGCGCGCTTGCGTTTGCCCACGCACGCCGCAATGCGCGCGGCATCCGTAACGCAGTCGAGTTTTTCCAAATCCGCTTCGTTGAAAACGCGTATCTCGCGCAAACCGCACGGGTGCAAGCCGCGAGTCGCGCGCGCGTTCCTGTAACCGATGCTCGGCGAAGCTCCAAAACCCCACTTGTAAATGCGTTGCTTGTTGTCGATTCCGCGCGGCTTGCGCCACCCCGTGACGGTCACGCGCCTTTTCAAGTGCACGTTCTGCCTCTGGAATTTCGGATGCTTTTTCTTGACTATCTTGTTCATGAAAACCACTTAAAAACCACTTTTTTTACTCCGAGTAATAAACGCCGTCCTGGAAGACGCGAACGTCGCGCGCCTTGATTTTCGTGGCGCGGACGATGTTGTTCGCCGTTTGCCCGACGTCTTCCTTGTCCTTGCCTTTAACCGTGACAATGTTTCCCGCCACGCTCACGGACGCGTCGCCGCAAACTCTTGCTTTTCGCGAGAGTTTCTCGCCCAAAAAATTCTTTATCGCGACGTCTTTGCCTTTGACTTCTATTGAAATCGGGAAGTGCGCGAAAACTACTTCCAAACGCTTCTCGAAACCTTTAGTCAAACCGGCAGCCATATTGCGCGCGTGCGCTTCGACCGAGTGCGCGGCAGCCCTCAACGCGCGCGTTTCCTTGCGCCTGGGCTTGACTACGAGCTCGCCGTTTTCGACTTTCACGTCCAGCAAACGCGAATTGAATTTCTTTTCGAGTGCGCCGCCGCTCGCTTTAACTCGCAAGACGTCGCCGGCGACTTCGATTGAAACCCCTTCAGGAACCTTCATTTTACAAAAAACCTTTTTCAAAACCGTTAAACAAAAACCGTTTCAGCAAATCAATAAACGAACGCTATCAAACGGCCGCCCGTCTTCGCCTGCTTCGCCGCGCGGTGCGTAAGCAAACCCTTCGGCGTCGAAACGACGAGCAACCCGACGTCCCTCGACGGGAGAAAACGCTGTTCGTACTTCTCGAAGTCCACGAACTTGACGGCGAAACGCGGCTTCACCACGCCGCACTCGTTGATTTTGCCGAGCAGCTTCACGATGAATTCCCCGCTTTTTCCGTCGTCCACGAACTCGAACTCGCCGAGATAACCGTTCTGCTGCAAAAGCAACAACGTCTCGCGCACGAGCTTCGACGCGGGCCTAATCCGCGTTTCGTTCGCTCCCTTCGCTTCCGCTACCTTGATCGAGTTCAACGCGTGAGCCAAAACATCCATTTCAAACCAAATCCTTCCAAATATTTCATTAACCGTTTTTTGTTCCTTCGTTTAATAGTATTTCTTGAAGCCGATGCTGTTGGCGTGCTCTCGGAAGCAACGCCTGCACAAGTACAAATCGTACTTGCGGATCAAGCCGTGCACGTTGCCGCAAATGCGGCACTTCCTGACGCCGCGATGCTTTCTCTTCGACTCCAGTTTTTGAACCAACAAACCACCTGAAAAACATTAAAGGAAAATCATTCTTCTTCTTTTGAAACGACTGAAACGCCGAACGCCTTCGTAACGAAATCAATTGCCTCGCGCTTGGAAACGCGTTGCTTCCTGCTGAGCCTGCGCTTCGCGATGCGCCTGCGGCCGACTCGCGCGCCCGCCTTGCTGAGCGTCAAGCAAACGTCGAAGCCTATCATTCCCAGCGAAGGGTCGTACTTCATCCCCGGCAAGTCGATGTACTCCTTCACGCCGAACGCCACGTTTCCATAGTCGTCGAACGAGCGCTCGCTGATTTTTCCGTCGACTACTTCAAGCGCCTTCTTGAGGAACGCCGCCGCCTCCGTTCCGCGCAGCGTGACTTTCACCCCGATTTCGTCGCCCTTGCGGACGTTGAACGCGGGATTGCGGGCGCGCGCTTTAGTCGCAACGGCTTTTCGCCCCGTAATGCGTTCGAGAAGCGAGCGCGAATTCTCCAGCTTCTGCCCCGCTTCGCCCGAACCAATGTTGAGCGTGACTTTCTCGAGAAACGCCTCGCTCATCGTTTTTCCAGCCATGAAAACCAAAACCAAAAACAAAATCAAAAACAAAAACTTTTTCGAAAAACCGTTTACGCGGCTTGCATCGACTTCACGAATTCTTCATCCACGACGAAAACGTAATCCTTCAGCGTCACGAGTTCCGACCCGCCTTCGACGACGAGCTTCGCGTTCCTGCCTTCAGCGGACACGAGCCGTCCCATGGCGCCCGAGTGTTTTCCGTGCGAGACGTAACACCACGCGTTCTTCTCGAGTTTGAGGAAACCCTTGAGTTCCTGCTTGGGAACCCCGATTTTAACGGTGTCGCCAGTCTTGAAGCGGTCCTCTTCTTTCTCAATCAAGATGCTGCGGCCGTCGTGCAAAACGAGTTGCACGCGTCCTTTCTTCACCGTGTTCTTGCCGTTCACGCGGCAGTACTTCACGTTCGCCGCATCGCCGGAAATCGCCTTCAAGTCGAGCTTGTTCTTTCGAAGCAAAACGCGGTAAAACACGTTCACGAGAGGAATTGACACGACGCTCATCAAACCGACGGGAAAACCGGCGTCGCGCACCACTCTGCCATCCACGAGAACGCTTTTCTCGTTGAAGACTTTCTTCGCTTCGCGCGCGTCGCCCGCCAAGCGCAACGCATCGCGCAAAACCATGAGCAACGGCATTGATTCTGCAAGCGCGCCCGGTCCCGCGACCGCTTTCTTCACGAATTTGGTTTCCTTTCGGGAAACGCGCAACGCGATTGGCGCCGCGAGAGCCTTCAAGTGCCTTGCACAACCGTGTCCAGCCATAAAAACAAATCACTTCTTCAATTCTTCAATCTTCGCTACATTCGACGCCGCATTCGTTGCCGCGTTCGCCACCGCATTCGTCGCCGCGTTCGACGCCGCGGGTTTAACCGCTTCGAACGCCTTCTTTGCTTCTTGCTTTTTTTCCTTGCGCTTCGGAGTGCGGGCAGCCAACTCGATTATCAAGAGCTTGCTCGCGTGAATCGGAACCGGAACTTCCTTGCCGCTTTGCTTCTTGCGCACGATTCCTTCGATGACCGCGCTGGAATCCTTCAAGTAAACGCTGAAAACTTTGCCTTCCTTTTTCTTGAAGGAACCGCGCAACACGCGCACTTTGTCTCCTTTCTTGAGTTGCACGCTGCGCTTCTTCATCTTCGCCCTCAACTCTTTCGACAAGTGCGCAGCCGCGAGCTTTTGCCTAGCGTGAAGCGGAGCCTCGTAAAGCGCCAAACGCTTTTTGCGCGGCTTCGCGGAAAACGGATTCAAAAACCTCATGATTTTTTTCAACTTCGCTTCATTTTTTTCTTTTTTTATTCGCTTAAACGACTGCCGTAGCTATCGCCACGACTTTAGGGTAACGTTCCGCGATTTCGCGAGCCACGCAACCCTTGATTTCCGTCGCACGAGGCAAACCGGCATCGTCGATGAGAACGCAAGCATTGTCTTCGAAACGCACCCTCTCCTTTCCGCGCCTGTACTCGCGGCGTTGGCGGATTATGACCGCGCGTTCCTTCTTCTTCACCATGTCGGGCTTGCCTTTCTTTACCGCGACGATTACCAGGCTGCCGACGCCCGCTGAGGGAACTCGGCGCAAACGCGAGCGCGAACCCAAAATGCCGATTATCTGGACTACTTTAGCGCCCGAGTTGTCGTCGCAAACGAGCCTCGTGCCTATAGTGAGTCCGGCTGTTATCCGCGCAGTCAAACCAAGCATTTCAAAAACACCGAAAAATAATTTCCTTAAAACGTTTCAAATAAAATTTAAAAGTTATTCTTTTATTACGACGTGCGACTTCGTTTTGCTGAGCTTCCTGCATTCGGCGATTTTCACGGTTTCGCCTTCCTTGACTTTCATGCACTCCGGCAAGTAAGCGTGAAGCTTGCTCTTGCGTTTCTCGAGGCGTTCGTACTTGCGCACTCGGTGCAAGCGCGGAATCTCGATGACGACTGTCTTGAGGGTCCTCGCGCTTACGACTTTGCCTTCGAAAACCGCGCCGCGCGTGCGCAAAGAACCGTGAATCGGGCATTTCTCGTCAGTGCATTCAGCCATTCTTCATTTCCTCGTTTTCCGTCATTTCCTCATTTTACTTAGTTTGCTTGCGAGCTTTTTCGTCCGGTCTTCCGGACGGCAAAGCAGGTCCGCGCCGTTCGCTTCCGCGCCGCCTGAACCCGACGCGCCCATCGAAGGGAACACGAAAACGTTTCCTTTCTTCGGCACGCGCTTTAACGCCCCGTCTTCGGTGCGCACTACTAGCGTAGAGAACGACTCGTCCACTACAACGCCTTTCAATGCAAGCAGTTCTCTGCAACCCGAATCCTTGACTACGACGCGTTCCCCGATGATTTCCCCGAGGAGCGGAACGAGCTTTTCTATTCGTTCTTTTTTCCCGTCTTTCTTGTTGTCAAGGCGTTGCTTTCGAACGCTTGGCGAAGGCGCTTCTTCGCAAGCAGCCATAAACGTGACGCCAACCGCTATACGCGCTAGGCGAAGGTATTAGTTTTGCCGCAACGGGTTTAAAAACCCTCACTTTAAGACGCGCCGCCACTGCGTCCGCGTTCCCTTTGGCTTCTTGTTTGGCGTTCGTCTTTCGCAACGTTTTAAAGCGGTT
>CAZOKY010000002.1:0-2968 GCA_964580705.1 Microcaldota archaeon
AATCAGACCGTCCGTCACTCATCACGGCGCTCGTCGCGCTTGCGCGCAAGCGGGCGTTCAGAATGACTTAGCCGGTCATCACTGCAACGATTAAGGCGCGGGAAGTTAAAAAACGCGCCGCTCGACAACTCGGCTGGGACTGGCTAACGGCGCTGACGCTGGAAAAAACGAAGAAAAAGAATGAGGAAGGCGGGACGCGAACGCCCCGCCGAACCCGAAAACAAAAAAGGAAAAAACTTTTCGCGTGGCTTACGCGCAGACTCCGGAAATCGTTCCCGAGTCCTGGTGGCCCGCGATTCCGCCAACGATGTCGTAGCCGATGATGACTGTTTTATCGGAGTACTTAACTCCAATTGCTCCGCAGTCTACGACGGGGTCAACTACAATCAAGGCAGACACGCCGGCATTCAACGGGACATCGGTTATGTCTACGAAGGTTCCGCTGACGTTAACTCCGGTGATCAACACCGCCTTGCCTTGCGTGTTCGCCAAGCTTAACGTGAGCGTGGTCGAGTTATACTTTTGGTCGAGAATGTTGAAAGTAAAGCCGCTCGCCTTATTTCCGCTTCCGACCAAGCCGCCAGGGTTGAATATACCCATAGCCCACAACAACGCGGCTACGATGACGATCGCTAAAATCGCCCAGCCGTAAGTCACTAGGTATTCTAGTGCAGATTGTCCTCTCGCCATTACATCAACCTCCTAGGTTGTTCGTTACCAAAACGGTGGTTTTTACTACTCGCCTCAAATGCGAAACGAGCGTCACGGTTCATTACGCGCGAAGGGTTTAAAAACCTTTCAAAAAACAAAAAAAACGAAAAACTCGGGCTAAACGCCGAACGCGCCGATCGCTAGAACGCTGAACGTCGAACGCTAAACGCTTCCCTCCCCCCCGCCTTCAGCCCAGAATGGATTTGAACAGCGTCGAAAGCAGCGAGCGCACCAAGAAGAAAATGCTTAACCCGCCCAAGACGAAGAAAGGCGCGTACTTGAAGCCCCGCATCGCTTTCCCGTAACGAATCAACCCCAGAATCAGCGCTGCGGAAAACGTCGTCAAGAAAATGCACGCGAGCGCGAAATCGTTCACTTCCTGCGACGTTATGGTCGGGCCTTGCGCCGCGCCGGATTTGGGAGCCAGGAATGAAGGCATCGAACTCATTCTCGACGCGGCGTCGGAAGGAAGCGAGGAAGTCGAGGATTGCACGCGCTTGGAAAGAAGCGTCTCGTTCATTTCCGAGTAGTAAACGCTGACGGCGAAAAGCAGCGGCGCGGCGAGGACGGCGGCGAAAACGATGAAAATAGTGTACATCATCGTGCTCGTCATGATTTCCTTTCGTAGCGCCTGGTTGGCGCGAATGTCGTCCGCCACCGCCTTCAACAGCTTCGCCATTTCCCCGCCGAGGCGGATGCCTTCGACTATGAGTTTGACGCTGCGTTCGAGGACTTCGCTGCGCACGCGTTTAGTCATGCCGACGAACGCAGTGTCAATCGGCTTTCCGCCGAAGACGTCCGCGCTCATCACCTTGATTTCATCCTTCATTGGCCCGAATTCGGGTCGGGCGGAACTCCAAACCGCGTTTTCGAGAGTCATTCCGGCGCGGATGTTCGACGAAATTATTTCCAAAACGTCGGGAAGGATCGCCTCGATTTTTTGGGCGCGTGAATCCGCGCTCAAGGCGAGCCAGAAATAGAACCCGAGCAAAACGATTACGAACGCGGCTAACGCGACGACCGCATTGAAGAGTCCGCCGGAAACGTAGATGTAGGAAAGGAAGAACGAGGCTACGCCCGTGCAAAAGGAGAAGAACAAGGCGAAACCGAGGAATTCCCGCGGCGAAACGTCGGCGAAACCGCCTTGCACCAAGAGGCGCTCGACGCGCGTAGCCGAGTTGCGCGGCGTGAAGGAAGCGATTTTCTGGTAAAAGTGCTCGAACATTTCTTTTTTTTCAACTCAACAAATGCTTGGAACGCGATGCTTGAAACGCGATACCGGCGCTAAACGGTTTTTCAAACGCGGTTTTTCAGACGTTGGGCCTCCTGCTGCTCACGAAGTTCGCGAAGAACAGTTGAAACCCTAAAAGAAAAACCAGGGCGAGAGGCAAAACGAACTTCGGTATTTCAATCGACATGAACGACGAAATCACTATCATCATCGTGACGCCGAGACTGGGGATGACTACGGCCGCCATCATGTAAAGCATGGTCCACGGCGACAACTCTTGTCCGTACTTCCTGATTTGGTTCACGCGTTCTCGCGTCAACTCCTCGACGACCGCCTCGAGCGCCGCGCCCACGTCGCTGCCGACTTTCAACGCGTTCGAGATTTGCCACAACACTTTGCGGAACTGCAGCGACGGGTTCTCGTGGCTTGCATCGGCAAGCGCATCGAGTTCCGGCACTCCGTTGTTTATGCGCGTCACGATTTTCTCGAATTCCTTGCTTACTTCCCCGTAATCGCTGCTGACGCTCGCAAGCGAGTTGAACAACGGCACGCCGCTCTTGATTTCGATGATGAGCTGCCGCGTAGCCGGAATCAAGTCGCGTTCGAGCACGCGCACGCGGCGCATGGCGATGAGCTTCGGGTAAAAAATGACTGTCAAGAAGGAAGCGACGGCGATGAAAACCATCAAGGCGATGATTTGCAAAAACAAATTAATTTTGAGGATGCCGCTCAACGCGAACAGCATGACGCCGATTACGACGGCGTTTATGGGCGCGACGATCAACGCGACCGCCGCGTACTCGCGCGGCGTTACGGAAAGACGCGCGTGAAGCAAGTCGTCTTCCAGCGAAGGGAATAAGGCGGCGACGAAGTTGCCCGCGTTTTTGGTGCTTTTCGCGAGGCTGAGCACTACTTTCGGAGGGAGGAAACTGAACGGGATGGAAGTCAACGCCTGGCGTTGTTCGCTTCCTTTCTTGGATGAAAAAACCATTTGTAGTCAGACGCCCGAATTGAAAAAACTGAAAA
>CAZOKY010000002.1:3068-13592 GCA_964580705.1 Microcaldota archaeon
AAAAACTGAAAAAAACTGAAAACAAAAACTGAAAAAATCACTGAAAAACTTATTGTTTGGTTTCCGGTTCGCACGCTTCGCCGCGCGACGCCGAGTAATTGAGTAACGGAGCAGGGTCGAGTTTCTTGGAAACGAATTTGTCGAGGCGCTCCGGATCGCGGTAGTACCCGCCGACTATGCGGCCCACGTCGTTGACTTGTAAAACCTTTTTATTCACCATGTACTCGAGAATTTTTTTCTTGTCGTTCAAGTCCGACTGGATTTCCTTCGCGCTCAAACCCGTGTGCATCGTCAACTCGTTTACTATGCGCACGCTTTCCGTGATGCGGCGCAGCGAGTCGTCGCGCGGGTCCCACTTGTATATTACGTTTAAGGAAACGCCTTTCTCTTCGGGAACGACTTCCGCGATTTCGAACGAACGGCGGATGCCCGTACGTCGTTGGCGGTACTGGACGATGATCAAGTGCAGCGCGCTCAGCATGGTTTCGGGAAGCTCGATTGGAGGAGAAATAAGGCGCGAACGCACTTGCCTCGCTTCATCGGCGTGAAGCGTCGCGTAAACGGCGTGCCCGGTGTGCATTGCCTCGAACAGCACTTCCGCCTCGCGTTGCCGGCGTACTTCGCCGAGCACTATGCGGTCGGGCCGCATACGAAGCGAATTCACGATGAGGTCGAGCATGCTGACTTCGCCTTTTCCTTCGGGGTTGGCTTCGCGAGTCACGAGAGGCGTCCAGTGAAGGAAGTCGGGGAGCACGAGCTCCCGAGTGTCCTCTATGCTGACTATGCGTTGGTTCGGCGGAGTGAAGACGAGAACTGCGTTGAGGAAAGAGGTTTTTCCGCTGGCGGTTCCGCCCGCAACCAGAATGTTCATTTCGTATTGCACCGCCTGCCAAAGCAAGGCGGCGGTTTCGCTGTTGAGCGTGTTGAGAGCCGGGTCGATGAAGTTCACGATGGTCCACGGGTCGGCGCGGAATTTGCGTATCGTTATGCCGTTTCCTTTCGAAGAAATCGGCGAGAGCGTCGCGTTCACGCGGTTGCCGCTGAGCAGGTGCGCGTCCATCAACGGATTGAGGACGGTGATTTGTTTTCCCACGCGCCTTCCGATAATCGAAGCGTAGTTATGGATTTGCTCTTCGCTCTGGAGATAAAGATTCGTTTTAAGCCAACCGAATTTCTTGTGGTAGACGAACACCGGCTCGTGCGCGCTGTTGACGACGATTTCCTCAAGCGACTCGTCCGCGAGAATCAACTCTAAATCGCCTAATCCGAGCATTTCGTGCGCGAGCCTGCCCACGAGTATGTCTTCCTCGGCTTGGCTTAACCCGCCCAACTCTTTTTTCACGAGCTCGTGCGCTTTTTCGACTAGGCGGCAACGCACGTTCTCGGCTTCGCGCGACTCGAGCACCTCGGATATCTTGATGTTCGTCGCCTCGATGATTCGCTCTTTCAAATAATCGAGGACTACGTTCGTCGCCTGGCGCGTCTTCGAGTGCTTCAAGTCGTACGTCTTGACGTACTCTTCTTCCTTCTCGCTTATGACGACTTCGGCGGGCACGCCGTCGCTCTCAATCGAGTATTCCTGCAAAACCTTCAAAACAAAAACCCCTGCAAACCCTTTAAAACAAGAACTCGGAACCGTTCAAACCCCAAAAAAATTATTTGCGCAAAAACTCCGGCTTTCATTATTTATTCGTTATTTTTTTCATTATTTTTTCATTATTTTTTCATTATTTTTTATTCGAACGTTTCCTACCGATTTTCTTCAACCTGTCATTCATTCCGCTCTCTATTTTCCCGAACGCGCTCTCAACGCGCTGAATCGACGCCGATTCGCTCTGCTTGAAAGACTGACGCGAAGAGGATTGCGTTTTCACTGGCTTCGGAACGGGATTCAAAGGAGGATTCGCCGGGGGCGCCGCACGCGCAGCGGGCGCGACGGCCAGCAACGCGCGCTTTTCCTGTTTCTCCCGCGCTTCCCGCCTTTGTTTTTCCTCGGCGGCGGAAGCGGCTGCGGAAGCGGCGGCGGAAGCGGCTGTTGAGGCAGACGCCGCGGGCTGTTTCGCCTTGCGCTTGAGGAGGGAAGCGAGTATTTCGCGGATTTTTGCGAGCAAGCCGCGCAACGCCGCGATGACGCGCGACGGCACTCCTTTCCGCGTTCGCGCCGCTGCCGCGCTTTCAGGCAGGTCTGCGGCGTTTAACGCTTCCAAACGCTTCTGGAATTCAGTGACGAGTTTCCGCAGTTCGGCTTCGCGCGCAGTGAGTTTGCCTACTTCGTCTTCGAACATGGCCGCTTGTTGGAGTATCAAGCGCAATTCCTTTTCGAGGAATTCGTAGTCTTCCCGCGAGTAACCTTTTTTCGATTCGATGTCTACGAGGAGTTTTTCCGCTACCTGCAGCCGTCGCGTTATGTCGCGTTCGATGAACGAGAGCAGCGTTTCAGCAGTCAAGACTTCGCGTTCGGCTTCCTCGCTTTCCTCGATTATCTCGTCTTTCTTGGATTCTATCTTCTTTTTGGTTTGCTTGGCTTGCGAATCCGTAAATTCCTTCGACAGGAGCTTCGTGCTCATGAGCGAATACTTTATCGTCAGCAAACCGTTTTCTTCGAGTAGCAACGCGAGTTTTTCCACTTGCGCCTGTGGCAGCGCCATTGCCTGCGAGGCTTTGTCGAGGGTAGTCTCCTTGTTGGCTTGGACGAACGTCAGCAGCCGGTCGATGACTGTTTCAATGTCTTCTTTTACCAAGAAAAAACCCAACCTCGAATTATTTTGTTGTTTTGCGGAGTTTAAAACGGAGTTTAAAACTGACTTCAAACGCCGCTTGACGCCGCTTGTTGACGCCGCTTGAGATTACGGTAAAGATTAATAAAAAGGTTTATCGAGTCCGCGTTTTCAGTGTTTTTCGCGTTTTTCATGTTTTTCACGTTTTCCTCGTTTTTCACGTTTTTTACGACTCGAGCGTTACCCCGTAAATTACGGCGTGTTCCGCGTCGAGCTTCAACCAAGCGAATCCGGAGTCGTTCACCGCGAAACCGTATTGCTGCGGCAAATCGAAGTAATAATGGTCTATCACGCTCGCGTTATCCTGAACCTCGACGCCTTGCTGGGACAAGCTGAGCGTGTTTACGAACGACTCGAATCCGGGGTTGAAACGCGCTTGCGCCTCGTACTTCGCCGAAAGCGTTTTTTTGTTCTCCAAGCGGTCGAAAAAGCACGGCGCGTGAGACGAAGCGACGTAGTAAGCTTCGAATGCGGCGTCGTCTACGGCTTCAACGCCGTAAACGCTGGAAACGTTCGCTTTGATTGTTCGGTGGCCCAAGCCGCGCGTGTTCAAAGCGTAAAGCGGGTCCTCGAGTCCTTCGATGGAAACGATTTTGTAAGCCGAGTACGAACGCGAAAAGTTCACTTCGTAGTTTTCGTTCGATGCGTTCACGGAAATCGTGGCGTTTAACAGCACGTGGAAGGCGTCGAACGGGACGGCGGAGTAATTCGTTATATTCACAATCACGCTCAAGCCGAAGTAAGGCGCTTTCTCCTCCAAACGCTTCGTCCACGCGAGCAAGGAATTGTTCGACATCAGGACGGAAGGCGAACCGTAGTAATAACCGTTGTTCGCGAGCTCCGCGATTTTCGCTTCCGCGTCGTCCACCGCTTCGCCGCTCGATACGACGTGGTTGACGAGCGCGGCGGCGGCGCTTTTACCGCTTATTTCAACAGCCCGCGGAAAATCGTCCGCGACGGAGCCGACGAAGTTTTCAACTCCGAATCCGACGGAGCGCGAGACCAGACGTTCGGTTGCCTGCGGCCACGCCTGGGAGTAGTAGAAGGCCAGCGTTATGATTGGCACCAACAGCAGCAGCGTCATCAACGAGTAAAAAACTCCGCGCATAAACTTTCGTTCAACTCCTCAAATCCAATTCCTTAAACCCAAATCCTCAAGTTCGATTCCAAAATTTCGATTCTTCAAGTCCAAATCTCCAACTCTTCGCTCTTCAAACCCGATTTTTCGAAAGCCCGACTCTACTCCGATTCCTCAATTTCGATTCAACAACTCTACTTGCCTCAGCTTTGCTTGCCCCAGATGACTACCGCCGCTTCGCTCGGCCCCCACGCGAACGGAATGCCTTCCCCAGTCAACACTTGCAAGCCAATGCTCTCGCTCAACTTCAAACCGACGGGATTCGTTATCGAGCCTACGGGGCCTGTGCCGGTTGGAACGAAGTCTAAGTTGTTCAGGAGGCGTTGCAGCGCGTCGTCCACCGCGTTGTCCGCGCTGAAATTCTCTGGCGGAACGTAAGCTTCGCCCGCGCTCGGAAGGCTCCCGCCCACGGTTACGTTAACGTTTCCGTCCGCGATTCCGTCGTAATTTGAGTCGTAGTAAATCGTCGCGTTTCTCGCGCGGCAGTAAAGAAACACGCTCGAGTAGTTAACTGCGGCGCGAACTCGCGCCTTGTAAAAGCCTTGGTTCCACGAACTGCAGTTCGGGTTCGGCGTGCTCGACGCGTTTCCCGTTCGAATCGAAACGTAGTTCGTTTCTCCGCTTCTGATGAGCGAGGCGTTAGCCCACAAGGCGTACGGGTCTCCCAAACTCTGGTAAAGCGACCCGTAAACGCTTAAATTGAAGAACGGCGTCCAACCGCCGGTGCCGCCGTTCAGCAGAGTCGCGTTGTCAGTCCAGTACTCGCCGGAATATGATGAAACGCGGAATTCGTCGACGCGCATGCTTGAAGGAATGACGAACGAACCCGTGCAGGACGGGAATTTCTGCGTTTCCAAGTCGACGCTCATTTCCTGGTAGCCGTACGGCGGCGTGTCCGGCGCGAAAGAAAAGTCGAGCCACGAGTCGGAATAAAGAATCGAACTGACTTCCCCTATTACGGAAGCCACTTGCGTAGTGGACTGTTTTACTATGGCGTTCGCGAGGTTGCGGTAGAAGTCCGCCAGCTCGCTCGCGTTGTTGGACGCGAAGTACGAGCCGTTGCCGCACTGCGCTACCGCGTAAAGCGTGGTGTTAGCGAAATTGCATGAAGCGACGGGGCCGAAGCCGATGCTGTGAACTGTCGCGTTCAAATAACGCCGCGCCCTGCAAGACGAATAATTCGCGTTGCGCGACGGGCACGACGTGCTCAGCGAGCAGGCGTCGTTGTCACTGCAACTGTTTCCGGCGGTTAAATTGCCGTTGTCGCACTGGTACTGCCATTCAATCGTCCACGAAACGCCGTTCCAATGCAAGATTTCTCCTCCGCTCGTCACCGCTTTGGCGTAGGAACCGTTGACGAACGACAGCCCGCGTATCGAATTCGAAGTCGGACTGGCTTGCGATGCCCATGAAGAGCCGTTCCAACGGTAAATCAAGCCTGAAGAGCCTGCGGCGAACGCGAGCGAGCCGTTCCAGACGTCTACGGCGTAAAACGTGTTGCCGCCAGTGTCGGCATGCTGCGCCCACGCGCCGCCCAGCCAACGGTATATTTTTCCGGAGTCGCCTACGGCGAACGCCAGCGAACCGTTGTACGCGTTCACGGCGTAAAACGTGTTGCTTCCCGTGTCCGCGTGCTCCGACCACGAGCCGCCCAGCCACCTCTCGATTTTGCCCGAGCTGCCTACGGCGAACGCGAGCGAGCCGTTGTAAACGGACACTCCGTACCAAGTCGTGCTTCCCTTATCGGTTTGCTGCGCCCACGACGAACCGAGCCAACGGTATATTTTTCCGGAAGCACCGACGGAGAACGCCAGCGAATTGTTGTAAGTCGACACCGCGTAAATGGCGTCGCGCCCCATGTCTGCCTGCTGCGTCCAAGACGCGCCGCTCCACAAGTAGATTTTGCCGCTTTCGCCTACCGCGAACGCGGTTGATTCAAGGCGGTTGGAAACGCCGTATAAATCGTAGTACGTCGACGGAGGCTCCTGGCTATTCCACGACGAGCCGTCCCAAGCGTATATCACGCCGTTGGTGCCGACGGTGAAGCCTTGCGTGCCGTTGTACATCGAGACTGAACGGAAGTCCGGCGCCGAACACGTAGGCACGCATCGGATGTTCGGAACGCCGTCGCTCATGACTATGATGTAGCGCGCGCGTATCCAGGAAGCGTTTATTTCCGCGTCGAATTTCGCGCTTACGGCGTCGTTGTTCTTGAGTTTCACCGCAACCGTGTTCCATCCTCGAACGAATAACGCGTTGTCCAACGCAACGACGCGGTTCCAGTACGAGGCGTCGTGGTCTCCCGCATCGTTGTCCACGAGCACCCCGTTAAGGTAAACTTCCGCCGCGTCATCCGAATAAACCGTGAGGTTCGCGTTGATGAGCAGCGAAACGTTTGCCACGTAAAAAGTTTTCCTGAAAAAGTAGTTGCCTCCGTTGTCGCCGATGTCCGTCGTCACGCCCGCTCCGAATCCGAGGATTGCGCTCGCGTTCTGCCAGGAAACGTTGTAGGAACGGTTGTTCCACGCGCTGCCGTTCGAGTCGTTCGGCGGAGCCGTAAAGGGGAACGAAGCGTTGTAAGACCACGAGCTGCCGCTCGGAATGAGCCGCGTGATGTAAGTCCCGTTCAACAGTTCGTACGCGCGGTTTATCGCGCAACAAATGCAAGTGTAGCCGCCGGGTTGGTACTGCGTGATGTTGTTTTCCAAAGCGGAAACGTCTGAAGACAACGGGAAATAGTCGTCCGCACTTGAACTGAACGCGACGAGCCCCACCCTGTTGCCTACTCCTTGCAGAACCGCTTCCACGAACTGTTTGTCCAAGCACCGCGCCACGCTTAGGCGTTGGGTGTCGTTGTCGTAGATGTTCGGGTCGTCGCACGTCCGCGTCCTGTTGACGCCGTAAGTGCTGTCGGAGTCCATGCGCCAGTCCATGCTGCCCGACTTGTCCGTGATGAGTATGACGTCGGCGTAACCTCCGCCGCCGGTGACGTTCGCGTAAGCCCAAAACTTTAATGGCACGTTTTTCCCGCTGAACTCAGCCGAGTAGTTGAACGCGGAAAAATCCGAATCCCCGAGCAAAACGAGCTGGTCGTACTCGCTGCCGCTCGAATTGTAGACGGAGCGGTTTCCGACGGTGAAGTTCGTAGTGTAATTGTTGTAGAAGTGCAGGCGGCCGCTGACGTTCGTGACGACTCCGGGAACGTAGAAGGACGAGTAGTAGTTTATCAACCCGTCTATTCCCGGCAAGTAGAAACGCCTCGTCGCCGACGGAGCGGTGTAAAAACTAGTTGTGTTGTAAAGGATTTTAAGGAACCCGCCGCCGAAAAACTGTTGCGCCAAATCCGTCCCGTTGAATGAAACAGTGAAATTGTTTTCCGCGCCTCCCGCCACCGCGGTGAGGCACGCCTGTTCGGTCACGCTCCAGTTCGCCACGGAATAGTTTGTCGCGTTCGAGATGTTGAATTGCCCGCAGAAAACGCCGTTGGCGTACAAGGAAAAATTGTCGCCCGCGCTAGCCTCCAAAAATATTTGAGTCGCGTTCGAGCCGACGGGCACTCCGTTGACTACCGCCGCGATGGTTCCTTGGCCGACGAAGCCTCCGAAGTAATAGTACGCCGCGTCGCTCTTGCCCGCGATTTTCTGGAGGTACGCGCTCGCCACGCAACCAGTTGAAGGCAAGGATTTCGCGATTCCGCTGACGAGCTTGCGCGAAGAAGCGATGAAGCCGTCGTAAGGAATGTCGGTCGAATTGTAGACGGGGTCGTCGTCGTAAAGGAACGCCCATTCGACGTTTTCAGGCAGGAACGGGGAAAATATTTTGCGGGACAAGTTCGCGGCGATGCTCGCGTTGCCGGAATCGTTGACCGCCCAAAACGAGCCGATTACTTCGACTAGCGTACGGTTCAAATCCTCGTCTGAAAGCGTTCCGGAATCGAACAACGCCGCCATCTCGGGCTCGCGCCTGACGTCGACCACGCGCAACCCGTTCAACGCGTCTGAAGTGTGCTGCGCCGTCGACTGCAGCGAGTCCTGCGTGAGCACCGGCGCCCAAAAGCTTTGCTCGAACAAGTAAAGCACGGCTACGACCGAGGAAAACAAGAGAAACGCCACCAGCGCGTCGAGGCTCAACACGACGCCGCGCCTTGCCAAAGCGCGCGCCGAATTCAATTCATTTTTCCGTTCCACAAAAAAAACCTTTTTTTATTCAATAACCCAAAAACCCAAAAATCAATAACGCTTCCAGACAATCAGCCTCATTATCGCGAGCGAACCCCAGTCGCGCTGCAAAATAACCTGATTCTGAATCACGAAAATGTCGTTCGCGCTGGAATCCGGTTCGATTCCGAAGTCCAGACTCGAGCCGACGAGGTTGTAAACGCTTGAGCCGGGCGTCGAGTTCGCGCCGAAAAACGAGTTGAAATCCGCGACGTAGTAAACGCGGCCGTTATCGCAATCCCAACGCGCGACGAGCCCGAGCGCGGAATCGCTCGCGTTTTGAACGAAAACAGACAAAGCGGAATCGCCTCGCGAAGCGTTGCTGTAAACCGCCCACGCGGACTGGTCGAACGAAGCGTTGCCTTCTGCGGCGCCGGCGGTCACGTTGTCGAGGAAGAAGCCCGTCTGGTTGACGAAACCCGTTTGCTGGACGTCGGAAAAAACGAGGGACGCATTCAAGTCGTCCAGTAACAACGGCGTCGAAGCGGAGTCGTAAGCGGAAACGCTTCCCTCGAAAACGAGGAGTCCGCGCGCCTTGAAGAAATCGCGCAACAACGTCTGGTTTACCGCGCCGTAGTCGCCCGTCGTGAAATTCGGTTGCTCGACTATTATCGTGCGGTACGCCAAGCGCGAAGCGTTGTCCAGCAAGGCGTTGAACAACTCCGCTTTACCGCCGTATTGCCCTGCAGAGTAAAACTCGCGGCTGTCGCCTTGCTCGGGCGCGGCGCCGCTTCCCGCCCAGTAGTAATCCCACGAAACGTTTTTGCCGTTAAGCAAGTCGAACGCGTCGCGGTCGCTTTCCGCGTAATACGCTATGGGTTCCAACGCGATTCCCGAGCGCGCGGGCGATTCTGCCAGGGCGGCGCTTTGATTGCTCGCGTTCCAAGCTTCGTGAAAACTCATCTTCGTTTCGAACGCGCCCAACCCGAGCAGCGCTTTCGCCGTGAAGTAATCCATTTTCGCGTATTGCAGGAGTTTCGCAGCGTCGATTCTTCGCGCCGAGCCTTGCGCTTGAGTCCAACCGTCTATTGTCGCTAGCCCGACGCTTGAAACCGTTTCGTTAGTCCAGTCGAGCGGGTAACCGGGAGAGTAAGCGAGCGTGTCGAACGCCGCGCCGGCGCTTCCCGCCAAAATGTCTTTCTCGTTGGCTGAATCCGCGTTTTCGCGCATATGCGATAGCATGTAGCTCGCCGAAAGCAGCACTACGAGAAAAATCGCGAGGCTGATAATCAAGTCGAACGAAAACAACTGGCCTTTGCTAGCGCGGCGCGTCGCGCGCAGCGTTCCGCGCATTCCGTTTCCGCAGGTTGTTTTACGAGAAGTACAGCGTGCCGTTATCGTTCTTCACCTTGTTTGCGCCTCCCGCGTGAGGCGTGCCGACTATTTGCGACGTGAGCAGCGGCGCGCGGCAAGAGTAATCGTTCCACGAAACGTAAACCGATTGTTCTTGCGGAATTATCGAAATAGAGTATTCTTCCCCGTTGACGTCGTACGGCAGATAGAAAATGCGTTCGTAACCGTCTCCCACGCCGATTGCGGTGCTCGCTTCCGCAGAGATTTTCACGCAAATGTTCCAGCCGGAAGCGATTGTGGATTGGACGGCGACGTCGGCGCGCTGCGAGTTCGTAATACCGTAGATAATCAGGAGCAGCAGTCCGAGCAGCCCGACTATCGCCATGAACTCTACGCTCGCTTGCCCTCGCGCCGCGCGCGCTCCGCGTTTCCCGCCAGTCCCGCGTATTCCGCGTTTTTCCCGACTCAAGATAACGAACCCCCTCACCAAACGGAAACGCGTTGAATAATCGCGTTGATTGATTTTCAAGTGGTAATGTTGACTATTACGTTTCCGATTGCTTGCCTTTGCGCTTTTACCGTCAAGGAAATCGCGCCTTGCCTGTTTTCAAGCACGCTCAAGTCGCCGGTCAGGTTCGCAACTGTCATGGCGTAAACGTCGGTCAACCCGCCTCCCGTGCGAACCCGCAGCAAAACTTCTTTTCCCGAAGCGTTTGCGTACTCGATTCCGCCGGGAACGTTCAAGTCAATTACGAATTGCGCGGGCGGGCCTTCCGCGTACACGAGGTCGGCGGCGTCCGCGATTTTCAATACCAACTGTTTCGCGTAAGCGATGTTCAAGTCCTGCTTCGTGGATTCAGACGTTCCGGAAACGTAGAGCCACACGATCATCAGCGCCATCAGCGTGAAGCCTATGACCGCCAAATATTCGATGGATGCCTGGGCTTTGCTTCCTTGAACTTTGCTTTCTTGAGCTTTTCTTTCCTCGGCGTTTCTTCCTTTAATCCGGGAAAAAGTTTTTTCGAACGTAAGCCAACCACCTTTTAACGACGCTGGAAACGCAAACCGTTTTCGATTACGCGTTTAAAGTATAAAAACC
>CAZOKY010000002.1:13692-29590 GCA_964580705.1 Microcaldota archaeon
AAGAAAGCTTTTATTTGCGGGGCGAGTAAACAACCCTCGGTGTTTTTGATTTGAAGCGCGTTGCAAGCGGCATTCCCGGTTTAGACGAGTTAATCGAAGGCGGTTTTCCCGAATCCAGCAGCATAGCGATTACGGGCACCGCGGGAACGGGTAAAAGCATTTTGTGCCTCGAGTACTTGTACAAGGGCGCTAAGGACTTCAAGGAGCCGAGCGTTTACGTGACGCTCGAGGAAGGGCCGCACAACTTGTGGTGGAACATGCAGCGGTTCAAGTGGGACTTGCTGCCGCTCGAGAAAGCGGGCTTGCTGAAAATTTACAAGTTTGAGCCGAGCCCTGAAATGAAGGACGACGTCGAGGAACAAATCAAGCGCATCGTGGAGAAGGCGAAGGAAAATAATGCGAAGCGCCTCGTCATCGACTCGATTACCGCGTTCTCGTTTTGGATTGGGGACCAAGCGAAAATGCGTTACGCCGTCTACCGCTTGATCGACGAACTCCGGAAAATCAATTGCACGACGCTGTTGACGATTGAGACGAGCGGCGGGGACCGCAACACGGTGTCGTGGTTCGGAGTAGAGGAATTTCTAGTCGACGGAATCGTGCAGCTTTTCTTCGTTCCGCCGAACAGGATGGCGTTCGTGCGGAAGATGCGGGGGACGAATCACGATAAGCAGATTCATCCTCTCGTGATTAACGATAACGGCCTTTCCATAAACCCGAAGGAAGAAATCTTGTGGGAAGCGTTGCGCGTTTAGGAGCGCGCGCCGCGCGTTAACCCGGGTTTGAGCCGCGCAATTCCGTTAAAACCCGTTTTTTCCAAACCGCTAATTCACGCAAGTTTAAACCCAAGTATTTGGCGTTAGCGGAATCCAGTTTCTTGACTACGCTAATCAGTTCATCCAGAAATTCTTTCTTTCCGATTTCACGCAGCAACTCGCGGTATTTCTTCAAATTCACGCGTTGCGAGCGCAACAGGAAAACGAGGTCCAGCGCGTCCTTAACGCCTTTAACGGTTTCCCGCCGCCCCAATTCCGCCGCTTGCTTTAACACGAGCAAAACGTGCGGTTCGACGACCGTTATTCCGTTCACGCGCTCCGAACGCTTAATCAGCTCGTGCGGAGGCACGATCAATTGCGAGTAGTAAGGAACGTAAACGTCCACGCTGACTTCATCGACGGAAAACTCGTATTTCTTCAAGCGGTCGTTCTTCTTCAAGCCGAAACGCGTTCTCAGTTTATCGAGTTCCGCGTAGTCGCGAACGACTATGTCGACGTCCTTGGACTTCAAGCCGTTAGTCCACAGGAACACCGCCCAACCGCCGATTAACACGAAGTCGAATTCCTTGACGAGTTCTTGAAGCAGCAGCCAGCTTTTCTCCGTAGACAAGTCGTTCCAAAACTCAGGCGTTCCTTCCGGCGCGTCTCCCGACGCACCTCCCGACGCTCCTCTCGAACCGCTTCCCGAAGTTCCTCCCAACGCGCTGCCCGGCCGAACCGCGTTTCCCACCAGCACCACCTACTCGCTGAATGAAGGCATTGAAGCCAGTTTAGCTTCAAAAGCCTTGACGAACTCCGCGGCATACCACGAATCCAAGTTCCACAAGTCGACGAACGTCTGCGCCAACGTCGTCATCTTCCCGTAACGCTCCGCCAACGCGTCTTTCTTCAACGCGAACAAGTTCGCCACGCCCTTCGCCGCGCCCTCCCGTTCGGGAAAACGCTTGCGAAGCTCGGCGACGCCGCCGGCGTCCGCGTAAACCCATACTTCGCCGTAATCAGCCGGAACGCTTTTGAAACGCGCTTTGTAAGCCGAGTACGCCGCGAAAACAACGCCGCCAGGCATTTGCTTCTCCAACTCGGAAACGCTTTCGTTGACGCGAGCCGAGTAAACCACGTCCTTCGACAAGTTGCGGTTGGAAGCCCAGTGCAGCAACGCCTTCCTCGGATTCAAAACAACGAAATTCATTTTCCTCGCTTGCACGGCGCCGGTCGCCTTCAACGGCGTCAACGCGTTGTTTACGGTGCTCAACGAGATTCCGAGCGTTTCGGAAAGCTGCGCTTGAGTCATCTTGCGTTGCTTGCGCTCGAGCGCTTGAAACAAGACTTCGCGGTATACGAACTCGCTTTTCTTCATTTTTTCTCCACCAAACCGTTCCGGCAAACCGCCAGTCAAACGGGAAGCCCAAAAAAAACGGAAGCCAAAAACCCGCCATAACCCGCCCAAAAAAAATCTTTTCGAATCCTCCGAAACACGTCGTTCAGCTTTCGATTTTAACCAGCGTTCATTTTTAAAGCTTTCGATTTTCTTCGAAAGCAATAAAAAGGATGAAAATGGATGGAAACGGGTGTTTTGGCGGGGAGGTTTAGCAGGGGATTCGGCGGGGGGATTGCGGGGGGATTGGCGCTGAAGGCGGGAGGGTGTTTTTTGGGGTTTAAAGCCGCCGCGCCGGTTCTGGTTTTGGTTTTCGACGTTGAACCGGAAGGAAGAAGTCTTGTGGAGGGGGAAAAGCCTTGCACGTCTAGGAAGCGCGCACTACCTGACATGCCCGTCTATTATTCCTCAGGCATCTCAATCTTCAGGCATTAATCGGCGTCAACCGGCGTCAACCGGCGTCAATCCGTTTTCGCGACGTTGCTTGCCGCAGTTGTCAAACCGGTTTCGCCTAATTTGAGTCTCGCGTCCGTCCGAATCAGCTTGAGTTCGACGGGGTTTTGCACGACTTTCTTCTGTTTCTCGTTTTCAAGCGCCTGCGTTTTATTCACTATCTTCGAGAGTTCCGAATGGTATTTTATCGCTTCACTGAGAACCGTTTTCTTGGGCACTAGCGGCGAATCGTAATTCAAGTTCAAGCCAGTCGTGTCCGCAAGCGGCGTGACGCAGTCTTCGGACGACGCTTCCATACCGCAAGTCGTGAATACGGCGATTGCGTCTTGCTCGAGAATGAAAGCGTTGTTGTTCAACGTCAAAAGAACGTGCGGCGAACCTTCTTCCACGATGCCTGCGGCGGATTTCACGCTTTCCGGCGTCTGGGATTTGCACTCGCCCGTCAATCCCGAGTGCGTTATGCCGAACGCTTGGTCTCCGAAAGTCACGGGCTGGGCGAAACCGATTTTGGGTTCGCAAGTCAAGTGGCACGAACCGTCTGTTTCCGCTTTCGTGTGCAAGTCTCCGCGGGCGTAGCAGTTTGCGCGGGAAGCTCGAGGCGGCAGAATTCCCGGGTAATCAACGTAGTGCCCGTGCAAGTCGTCGCACGCTTTGCCCGCGGTTTCCTCGGTTTTAAGCGCGCTTGAAACGCCTCCAAGCGCTCCAAGGCACGCGCTGGCGCAACTGCAGCACGCCGGGTCGCATGGACAATATTCGCCGCAACAACCGCAGGCTTCGGCTTGCGCCGCGCTGGCGGATTTCATCGCGCCTTGAATTGCTTTTTTGAATTCCGCCGCGCACTCTATAGTGTCGTTCGACGAATCCAAGCAAGCAAGGTACGCTTGCTGGGCGGCCGCCATGGCCGCGCCTTCCGACGCGACGCAACCGCAACAAGCATCTTGCGCTGCCGAAACCGCGTCGGCGGTGAGCTTGCGCTTGTCCGCGAATTTCGTGCTCGCTTTCTTGCACGCTTTGTCGAAGTCTTCGCCTGCGCCCGCGCTTCCGCCTGTGCTGACGGGCATCGGCTTGAAATCGCTTTCCTTTGAAACGATTTTCGAGTGTCCGTCGTTCGCTTGCTCGTTGGAAGCAATCGTCGAGTGATGCGCGAACTTTAATTCGTTCGCGTCGCCGTGCAGGAAACCGCACAACGGTTGCCCCGCGCTCGACTGTCCGGCGTTCGCTTCGTTCGACTGGAAACGCGCGATTTTCGCGGAGTAAAACCAGTGGATTCCGTCGGGGCTTGAAGCGGTTACTTCGTAAACCGCGGGCCACTCGTCCTTGCAGTAATCGTTGACGGACTGGACGTTGACGGACTTGGATTTTGCGGGGTAATCCGCGAGCTTTATACCGTTGCCTTCAATAATTTGTTTGCCGCCTTCCACGAGTTGCGCGGCCATAACGAATTCAAAGGGTTCGCCGACGAGGTAACGCAGGGGTTGGCCCAAGCCGGTTTGAACGGCGCGCCTGAACGCGGTTAAAGTCCCCGTCTTCATTGCGGCAGCGCAAAAGTATTCGAACGCTTGCGAGAACGCTTCCGCGTTGCACCAATTGCTTTCGCAGCAAGTGAAGTCGTCGCACTCTTCAGTACTGTCAGCTAGCTCCAGGACGTCCGCCACTTGCGCCGCCACTCCCCTGCTTTTCTGAATTTCTTTGAGCGCAACGACGAAGCTATGATACATTTCTACGCGTTTCGTGTTCACTTCGGGTTCGTTGCCGTCTTCTCCCGGCGGGGTATATTGGTTGAGCACGCACATCATGTCGCCGACGCACGACGCGTAAGCGCCTGAAGCGCCTTCCCCGTCGAGCCCCCTGCACAATATTTTCGCCGCGTTTTGGATCTGCGAATCGTCGTCGGTTCCACCGCTCATCACGCCCATAAGCAAACCCAATCCCGCTCCGCTGCCGCAGTTGCTTTCCGTATGCGCGAGAACAAAGAGCATCAACGGAATATCCCAGTTTTTCTTAACCGTAGCTCCGCAGTTCCGCTTCGCCGCATCAATCATCTTCACGAATAACCCGTTGTTCGAATAACCGTTGACGCAACGCGTGTAACTCGCAGAGTTTATCCCGACTTTTCTAGGCATGCTGGCGTCGTCGATTCCTTCGTACGGATCTCGCGCGCCGCGCGTGCTGCCGGAGCTTAAAGTACTATCCGTGCTTCCCGCGCCGCTCGCGCTTCCCGCACCGCTCGCGCTTCCCGCGCCGCTCGCGCTTCCCGCGCCGCTCGCGCTTCCCGCCGCACCTTCGCTTCCTTTTGAAGTAATGCGGTGCCCCAAGTCGCCGCGCTTTGGAAAGACGGACGTTTGCTGGACGTAATTCCACGTTTTGACTGAAACCGCTTTTTCTTCATCAAACGAATAACCGGGGTTATCGGTCAACTCCGCGGAGCCGGGCCCGTTCCAACCTATTACTGCGACGCCGGGAGTATTCAATTTAATATCTTGCGAACCTTCCGAACCTTCGCCTCCCGCAAGTTCGCTTTTCGCGAACGCGAGCACTCGGCTGCCGACTTGCTTCTCGTTAACCAAGTAAAGCAGTTTGAGTGATTCGTCGCCTTCAGTCAACTCCGCGGGTGAAGCGTGAACGGAGTCCGCTTGCGCGGCGTGCAGCGTCACCGGCATTTTCTTTACCGCTTTCAAGTTGCAGGACGCAGTGAAAACGAGTTCCGTAGTCGCTTTGCCCGTCATCAAATCGTTTCCGTAAACGCCTTCCTTGCACGAGTTGCCGAATTCGCTTGCTTTGAACCAAAATCTTTTCGCGCCGGCGTCGTAATCGAAGCAATTCGAGTCTCCACCGCGCGTCTGTTGAATCAGTATTTCGCAATTGTTTTTCGTCACGAGTTCGAGGGGCGCCGCGTCTCCCGGCAAGACGGAGTCGGCGACGAGTTCTATGGAGTTGAAGCCGGGACTGGTAGCGATTTTGCCTGTTTGCTCGTCGTACCAAACCCGGTTTTTAGCTATTTTGTTTAAGGCGTCCGCCAACGCTTTTTGAATCGCCGCGATGTCCGCGGCGGTTTGCGCCGCGTTATCAAGAGTGGAAACCGGAGTGGCAGTGCCGTAACTTCCTTGACCGCTGATAGGCGTTGGCGTTGGGGTAGGGGAAGCTTTCGAGGTGTTGTTCAACACCAAGGCGGTTAAAGCGATTACGACGAGCAGGACGGCTATTAAACCCGTTTGTTTCGACAAGAAGGATGACAGCACTTCAAAAAAATCCGTGAAATCAGCCATTTTTCATCCCCCTCGTTTAAAGCAAAAACCGCTCGTCAAAACTGTCGCATGCGACGCATCGTGCGGCGGAGCTATAACGTCGCCTTGTTTTTTAAAGCAATGCGGTGAACGCGCGCGCAACGAACGCGGTTTGCAATAAAGCTTGCAGTAAGAAAAGGAAAACAAAAAATGAAAAAAGAAAAAAAGGCTTTTTGGTGTTCGCGCTTTTCAACCAAAGACTTCGCTAACTGACTTGACTGTACTAGCAGCGTCTTTGACCGTGCCGGTGCCTTGTTTCACGGCATCCAACGCATCGCCTGCGCTTCCGCCGGAACTTCCGCTTCTCCTGCTTGCCATGCCGGAGGAGGCGCCTGGCGCCGCGTCTTCGTCGCGGCATGACGGGTTTCTGAAAAGCACGTCTGCATCCATTTGATCTATTAATCCGCCTGGAACGCATTTGTCTTCGTTTTTGGATTCAATGTTGATGTCCGTGGAGAACCACCACGGCGCATCCCGAGAGCCTTTTGAATAACCGAACGAGCACGCGCCGAATATTATATCGCTGTGCTTCGGAATAAAGCCTTGAGAGTTTTGGCAGACGAAGCCGGGCGGAGCCGGAACGTGGGCTGAAAGCAATCCTGCCCCCACTCCACCTGCAGCGGACAAACCGATGTACCCGAACCAAGACGACAAGTATGCTGGCATGACTCCGAAACCGTACCAGCCGAGCGCATGCGGCGCCAAACCCGCCGCCATACCGGGGATAGTGCCCGGCAACAAAATCAACAATATGTGTACGGTTGTTATGGACGCACCAATAAGCAGCGCGACGTAAAACCCGTTTGCTACGTCGTTGTAGTACGATTGGTACCCGACGAAACCGCCGATGACTGCTCCGGCTACCGCGCAAGGCACGGAACACAACGCAAACCCTAAGACTGCCCCTGAGGCTACGCCGAGCCACACGCGAGCACGACGATACCACGAAATGTTCCACTTGAACTGCTTCAATGCGCCGAACGAACCGTCAGGCGTCCAGAAAGCGATTTGCTGCCAAGAGTACTTGCTACCCAAACCGCCTCCCGTTATTCCTTGCTTCGAGTAAGCGAGCAAGAAACCCATCGGGCTGACGACTGAAGGCATGCCTTCAGTCGAAACCATGCTGCCCACTTTTCCGAGGAACGGATGCTTTCCGGCGTCAAACAAGTCGATTCCTTCTTGTTCATCGAACTGGTACAACGTGTTCACGCAAGCGCCGTACTTCCAGTGCGAGTTCCAACCGCTGTAATCCGTCCACAACGGCGCGCACAGTTCAACGCTGCCCCACTTGTCCCTCGGCTTGTCGCACCTCGCGCCGAGATAATAATCCTTCCCGAGTCTCACCGAATTCGCTTCGCCGAAGAATTGTTCTTGCCCAGTGTTCGCGAACCACTCCAAATCATTGTGCACCTTTAAATCGTAAACTCCTTGCTCCTTGTAATCCGGCTGGTCCGTGCAACCTTTTACGGAGCGAATCGTGCTGATGCTTTGGAACGAATCCGTCTTGTTGAAAGCCGCGAAAACAAAGTTGTAACCGAACTCGGGCGCTCGGTAATCGCTGAAGAAGCCGAACGGCAAATGCCACAAGCGTTGCGACTCGGTTTGGTTCGCGGTAATAGCGTGAATCGGCGGGTTTTCGATTGAGGTGTTCGCGGGATAAACCCAACCGTCTTGAGTCGGCGCCTCGCTTTCAAGCGTTTGAAACGTGCCAGTCTGCGCGTCGCAGCCAATGCTGCAAGCGTCGTTGTCGGAACACCAGTTGTCGCACTGCGCGTTGCAGTAATCGTTCACCGCGATTATTTCATCGCCTTCCTCGCTTTCGCATTCGAAGACCGCGTTTTCGTCGGAATACGTTGCGGGGTGCACGTTCAAGCTCGGGTCAGCGTCGAAATCCTCTTGCGATAGTTTGCCGTCGCCGTCTTGGTCAATGAAGCAGTAAGGCGTGTCGACTTCGTCAAGCATTAACGCGCACTGCATCGCCGTCTTGCACTCGGTTACTTGGGTTGGCGTAATAGTGTCGGTTGAAACGAGGGATGCGGGGACGCCGCAAGTTTTGCCTTTGAATTCTTCGTCGAAGTCGATTGAAGCCATTCCGACTTGAACGTCTTCGTCGTCAATCGTCTTCACGCAGCGTTCGTCGCAGTCGAACGAAGCAATGTTCGGGTTATCGGTGCAGGCGAGGTGGCCTAGCAAGTTTTGGTTTGCCTGCGGAAGCGAACAGTCTTTTCCTTCGAACGGAGCGGTGTTGTTGCAGAAAACGCAGCCGTGGTCCTTGAAAGAATAATTCGAAGTCATATTGCGCCAGTCTTCCAGCGCAGGCTTGCACAACAACGGGTTCGCGAGGTCTTCGGGCGTAAGCGAATCGCAATCCACGTCTATAGCGCACTGCGAGTTCGAGTCGCCGTTGTTGCAGCAGCAGTACATAGTGTTGCTGAAGCTGCGCCAGTAAGCGAGGCTGTTCGCGGTTCTTTGCGCGCCGCCAATCAACGCTTCAGTCACGTTGCGCATGTAAATCGAGTTCTTCTTTAGATAATTAAAGCCTTTAGATTCTTGGGACAACAAAGCGCCGGTCGCTTCATCAATCTCCGCTTTAGTCGCCAGCGCGTCTTCGTCGACTGCCTCGAAAACGCCTTGTCCCGTCAAAGCTTCAGCGTATTCGGAAGTCGTCAAGTCGAGCCGGTTCAACGGCGTTTTGCTTTGCAAGGTTTGCGGCGGGTTGCCGGTGTACGCTACGACGTTGCGGTTTTCGTAAGCAACCATTTTGCGTCCAGTGCGCGGCGTGAAAGCGAAGACTTGCGTACCGGGTCCATCGAATTTGATTGGTGGAACTATGTCTACGAGCCCTTCAGACTTCATCACGGTTATGTCGCTTTCGTCCCCGCGTTCGAGAATGTAAATGCTTCGGTTGCCGTACTGCTGGTGGTTGACTACCGCCCACAACTGCGGGAACGTTTCCTTGAAAGAGTATTCCAAGCAGATGCCTGTCGACACGCCGTTTATCTCTTCGAACATCGTGCAATTCGTTTCGAACCAACTCATTACTGGCGCGATGTACAAACTCTTGATTGGAGTGAAATGCGTGTAATGCCCCAAATGCACTTTGTCTTTCACGTAAGCCTGTTTCCAAGTGCAGGCTTGGTTTGGTTGCGTTGCGCTGCCGGCTTGCGTCAACTCGCAAATCGCTGCGGGCTTGCACTTGTTTTCCGTCGGGAAGAAAGTGCACGGCTGGTTCTCGACACCCCAAACAGTCAAGTTGAGTTTCACCGTGCTGGCGGAGCCGGCCGCACCGATTTCCACGAGCATGCTGGAACCGTTCACGCTGTTCGCAACTACTTTGTAACGCGCGGGACAGTTCGCGCCAACAGCGTTGTACCTTAGCAGGTGCGTTCCTTTCGCGGTAAGCGCTTTCGTGAAACCGTTCTCGCACTTACCGATTTTCGCCTCGCCGTTCTTGTCAACAGAATAATCGCACGACTCGTAACACGCCGCCGCGTCCGCATCGCCGCTCACGACGCGCGCGAGCATCGCCGCGCTTCCCGTCGAAACGTTGGTTATGACTCCGTCTCCAGGCAGAATCGTGCTGATACGCATTTCCACGTTCGAACACCCTTCGTTGATGAACACGTTGTCGTTCGTCCGAGTGGCGTCGAAGCCCACGCTGACTTTGCCGAAACAATTGTCGTTAGGCGTGTAACGAATAATGTTCGTCGTCGGCGCAGGCGGCTTCGTGGAAACGAAAACGCTGCGTTCTACGCTCGTGTCGAACGGCGCGTTGTCGTCGCGAACGTCGTTCATTCGGTGCCCTAACTCCACGGGCGAGTGTCCTTGCTTCAACGAGTACGCCATCGCGACGCCTTCAATCACCGTTCCTTTCGCCAGCGTTCCCATATCTACTGCAAATCCTTCGTTGAACCACTCGGTAACGATTTTCGGAGTCTTGTCTTTACCGACGTAATAGTACGCGCCTCCTTGCTTGAGCTTCAAAAAGTCGGGCGTAGTCATGAGGTAAAACGATTGGTCGTTTCGGTTGCGGCGCACCGTAATTCGGAAGTGAATGCGCACGGGGCCGTACGGGCAATTCTTCGAAATTATTTTCACGTCTTCATCGCACGAAGTCAAATTGTTCGGGCAAACGAGGCAGTCCTTGATGCTTTGCGCCTCGAAAATGCCTTTGCCGGAGTCTTTCTTGCCTGATATGCCTCCGGCGCTCTTGTTCGCCGTCTGCTCGAACTGCAGCTCGACGATTGCGTAATCGCTCGCGCTAGTAGCGTTGCTGTTGACTCGGAACCACGTAAAGTGCTTCGCGAAAACCGAGGCGGCTGTCGGGCTTCCGTCGGCTTCGCTGAAGAACGATTCCGCTTGCGCTGCGTCCACGAAGCGAACCCACGGGTTAGAGAAGTCGCCCGCGTTCGCGAACGACAACGACGAAAGCGTTGAGGAAGCTTCGCTGGCTATGGGCGGCGTGACCATCGCCCAAAACGGCGGCTTGCGCGAACCCGAGGCGAAGCGGGCGGCGATGTCGACGCGGTTGCTTGCCGCGAGCGGTTTCAAGTAAATGACTCCGCTCGCTGAAAACGTTTTGTTCATCTTGCTGGGCGGAGCGTAATTGCTGCACTTCAATAACTTGTTGAGGTTAAGCACGAAACCTGAGTCGTCTTCGTACGCCGCGAATTCGCTTGCGCGCGGCGTGTCGTCTTCGGTCGGGAAGTAGTAGTCGGTTGAACCGCCGCAAATCCAAGTGCCTGGGTTGCTGGGATCTTCCATTTGAAGCGGAGTCGATACTTTCACGAGCTCGGCGGCGTTCGAGTCGCTCCACTTTACCGCGAAAACCGAGCTGGTTCCCAAATCGTTGAAAACCTCGATTTTGTATCGCACGACCATCGGTTGCACGTCTGCTCCGTCAAGCATGTTCAAGAACGACGAGGCGTTGAATCCTTCGTTCGGTCCCGAGCGGCCGTCTTGAGAGAACTCGAGCGTGACGCACGCACCGCGTTGGCACGTCGTCGACGGCGAGTAAACGTCGTAACTCGTTGCAATCGTCGCCGCAAAGCAACCGCTTTCGAGCGGCGAATCAACGTCTGCTTGCAGCGTTTCGTCGTACGGGTTACGGAATATCGCGTTGCCGCGTTTGACGTAAGAACGGTAGTAAAGCGGCATCGCAGCCCGCTTCGTTTTCGGGTCGAGTTGCGCGTTTTCGTTGACGGTCACGTGCAGTAAAATGGTTTTCGTGAAGATGCCGTTCGCGCCCGCGTCGCCTGAATAGTAGGAAACGTCGAGCCAAGCGTATTTCTTTCTTGCGCCGTTCGCGTTCGAGTAATCGACTTCCTCGGGATTGCATCCCGCGGTCGTTGCCCCAAAGTTTTCCATTCCGAGTTGCACGTGCCCCGTGATTGCGCCGACGCTCGCGTCGCCCAAGCTGAAGAACGCGCCCGTCGCTTCGCCTCCGTGTCCCGCGAGAGTGAAAACGAATTCGTAAGAGTGTCCGAGGCGCAGCGACGTGACTTCGAGTCCGGTATCGGAATCAATCACTTTTTGCAAAACGATTTTTGATTCTTTTACCGTCGAAAGCGGGAACAACTTGACGTCGACTGTCTTGTTGTCGTTCGCGGCAACCGTAACGGGAATCTCGACGTACGCGTAATCAGTCGCCGTAACGGTAACATTCAACTGCACTGTGGCGGGCACAATGATTTCGCATCCCACGCCGGCGCATGAACCGAAACTCGCGCCGCCGTAAAACGCGGTGAACTGCGCCGCGCCGACGGAGTCGTTCGTCACCGCGTCGTACGCAGTGCAAATTATTTTCGCGCGAGGCAGCAAAAGCGTTAAATCGACGTCGTTTTCTTCGCCGGTTAGCGCGACTACTTCCTCGCTCGCGCTGCGCGCGCCTTTGGAAGCGCGCACGGTAACGCTGGTTTCGCGTTGCAATCCTTTGCATAACCCTGTGCCGTTCGAATTCGTGGTTCCTCGGCACAACAACACGTCTTGTCCCGCGAAAGAACCGTAAACTCCGTAACTCGCGCCGGTAACGCCTTTTCCGTCGCGTTCGTCTTTCACGGCCACGAGAAGCGACGCCGTCGTATCGTTGGAAACTTGAACGAGAACGATAGTCACGTTGTCGCCGGCGCGGAAGTAACCGCTCCATTGGGCGAAGTAACCCGTCTTGTTCGCGGTAGCGTAATACGTTTCGTATTCGACGCTCGCGTTGACGAGGCTCAAGTTGAAAGCCGCGGAGCCGTTTGCGTCCGTCAGCTTGCTGGTGAGAATCGCGGTCTGCGATTGTTTGAACACGCCGACGTTCGCCTTCGCGATTCCTGCACCGCTTTGCTCGCGCACGTTGATTGCCGTTAACGCCCCGTTAATCTCGCTTTGGTTCGTCGAATTCGTCACGACGCGCCTTAACTTCACGGTAATCTGGTTGACGGATCCGGCTTTAAGCAAGTACTTGACGGAGTGGCCGTCGTAGGCGATGAAACCGTCGGCTTCAACCATCACGTAAACGCGTTGTCCTTTCTCGAGTCCTTCCATCGTAGTGCGCCCGTTTTCCGCGACGAGGTCGTCCCCTATTTGGACGTTGTTTGCAGCATCGTAAACGCGCACGATCGAATCGATTCCGAGTTGGCTGTCGTAATTCTTCACGTAAATGTCGAGGGAAGCGTCGAAAGTGTCTTCGGGCTCGTAAGGAGTCGGGTTCGCGTATTCTTCCCCTCCCGTCGGCTCTTCAGTCGGCTGCGCGGCAGGAACGAGTTCTACGGTGAACTCCTTGTTTTCAGTGAAGTCGAAGTCGTCTTCGAACAACTCGTAACCGTCTTTGTTGACGCGCAACGTGAGCGTTTTGCGCGGCAACGCGTCGAAGTAAACGATTCCTTTCGCCGTCGAACCGGAATCGAGTTTGTCGCTACCGTCGTAGACTTGCACTAACGCGCCGTCGAGCAGAGTGCCGTCGGTTGAAAGCACCGTAATCTTGAATTCGCCTTGAGCCTGCGGCGCGCCTCCCGCAAACAAGAACCATAATCCCGCTGCGAGCGCGGCGATAATCAGTAAGACAAGCAGGACGGCGACGGGAAACGAGGGTATGCCTCGTTCTTCAATGGGCCGCACGAACGCGTCGACGAGATGCAATCGCTCCATTAATTCGTAGTATTTTTCTTCGAGTTGTTCGTACAAGCCCATGCAAAACCAGCCCCCTTAAGTTAGCGCGGCTGTCCGCGAGCGCGGAATAGCCGTTTCGAGCGTAAAACGCATGGAAAGAATAGGTGCGCCAGCTTTTAAAAACGTTTTTAAAAGGAGTCAAATGAGGAAAAGAAAAAATAAGGGAAAAGATAAGTGAAAAAAGAAAAAATTAAGGAAAGAAAAATAAAAAAGAAAAAAAACGGGAAAGAAAAAAGAAAAAAATTTTACTTGCCCGATCCGGGGGCGCTGCACTCGCTCGCCACGGCGGCGTCGCACTGGCCGTCGTACCACACGAGTTGCGTGAGCGTGCCTGTTGCGCCTTCGCAGAAATTGAAGTCCGCGCCGGTCTGCGGGTGGAACGCGAGACAGTATTTCGAAGAACCGCCGCCGGTTACGCCCTTGATTTCTTCCTGTATGCGCATGTGGTCATTGCACTGGGAACCGATTTTGCAGTATTTGCTTACTTTTCCGAGGGGAGTCCAAACGTCGAATCCCGTGGTTGTTTCGCCTCCCGCGGCGCGAGAGAATTTCTGGGTTCCCGCGATTATCGCGCCGATGGGCGCGGCGATGAAGGCGTAAGGCGGTTGAGTGTCCAAGTCGAGCCCGTGGAAAACCCATCCTCCGGTTTGCGGGTTGACCGTCTTCTTGAGCACGTAAATGCGGTTGGCTTGGCTGCGGTAAGCCTGCGGCAGACACAAATAGCACTCCTTGTCGTCGAGTTGCCCGCCCAAGCAGTCGGTTCCGTGAAACTCCGTTTGAGTCTTCCAATTCTTTTCAACCAAGGTTTGCCCGTCGCTCGTCGTCCAGTATTTGTCATCCAACCAATTATATCCTTCCCAACCCATTATGCCGTTTGCGCCGTTGTGGTAAAAGTCGGAAAGGCAGCTCGCTCCGGAACCGTGTTGGTCGTTATCGCACAAGCGGCGGCACAAGCCTTGAGAAGGCGCGCTACTTTTTTCTCCTTTGCCGTTGAATTCCGGAACGTTCGACCACGCAAAGCCTTGTCCGTCGTCCAACAATGCCAACTGCTTCAACGAAGAAAGCTGCGTGACGGCGCCTTGCGTTTGAGTCGCGTCCTCGAAACTGTAAATCGAGTTCAAACACGTCCCGTACGCCGCGCTTTGGTCTACCCACAAGTAAGCGCACAACGGAACGCTCGCCATGTCCGCGAACACTTCGTCTTTAGCGGCTTTTCCTTTCGAGCAAGCTTTCTTGCTGAAATCGTTGCCTTCAGCCGCGTAACCGAAGTAGGATTCGGGAATGTTATCCAAACGCAAGACGTCTGCCTTGATTTTTAAAGAGTCGCCGGACGATTCGGCAGACAACGCGTACAACCCGCGGTAATTCACTCCGTTTTCAGTCGGTGCGTCCGCGCAACCCGTAACGTCGTCGTCCGCCTCACCGAGTTTCGCGTAATCGCCGTCTGCAAGCAAATTCTTTACTGTCGAAACTTTCAAGGCCGCGCCTCCGAATTCCGCGAGAGGCCAGTTCGCCTGCTTGGTTTCCTCTCCTGACTCGAATTCGACTACCGCGAGCGCGGGATTCGCGAGTCCCGGACCCGAGTAGCGAAGGCCGTTCTTCCAACCCGTTTGTTCGACGCGTTTGCCCTTCAAGTACTTCACTCCGCTAGCGTCGCATTCGGGGTCGCAGTTTTGCGGCGCACACCAGCTCGTGCAAGAGTAACTGCAGCCGTTTTCGTCCGCGCACGCGGAAACCGTTTTCCCGTCGTAAAACGACTCGTCTTTGCGCACTTCGGCGTAACCGGCTTCTCCTTCCAAAATCTTAGTGCAACGCGAGTCGCAATTGTAATCCGTTTGCGAAGCGGTGAACGACTTGCATTGCGTGCACGCGACGCGCCCGGCGTCGTACTCGACTTCCTTCATTTCGCGCCAGTCTTCAACGCTCGCCTTGCAGCAATACTCCCAGTTGTCGCGCAAGTTTTCTTCACCAACGCATTCCGTCTTATCGGTGCGGCAAACCATCGTCGCCTTGTTGCTGCGCCTGAACGCGACTGCCTTCACCGCTTCGAATTCCGTCGAAGCCAAATCAGGATGCCCGACGTAAGAAACGCTTCCGCCGTTTTCTAAAAGCGTCGGAACCCTGCCTTTGAAAGCGAAAGCTTTCGACTCGCCGGACGTTAGAGTAATAGTTTCCTCGCCTTTGTCGTGGGTAATCTTGATTTCGCGTTGAGACGGGTATTGCTGGTTGTTAGTAACAATCAACAACACGGGCACGTCCGCCGGGTTGATGCCGCCTTCGATTGTAGCCAAGTCAATGTAGGAACCGCGCTGTTTGAAATCTATTACGCTCGAGTACAAACTCGCTTTGTCTTCGGAAACGACGCTGATTTTCAAGCAGGCGAATCCCGCTTGCGCGGCGCTGCGTATTGCAGCCGCGCCGCTCGGGCAAGTCGAGAATTCGTCGTACGTCCCTCCCGGAACGTAGAACTTAAGAGTCGCTTCTTGTCCCGCGACCGAGTTGCCGTGAATCTTGAAAGCATCCTTTCCGCATTTGCTGGCGTCGTACTTCAACACGCCGTTCGACAACGCGCTTTGCACGCCCGCGAAACACGCGCGGTCCGGCGCGTCCAAAAACATTTCCACGCTTTTTCCGCCGAGGTTCTTCGTCACGGGCACCGCGTCCGCAGGCAAAACGCTGTTGATTTTCATTTCAATCGTGGTGCATCCTTCACCGAAAGTCAAACCGTTTTCCGCGTCGTAGGAAACGCGTACTGCGCCTCCGCAATTGTCGCCGGCGAACCAATTCACTTTCGTCGACGCGCCCGGCTGGAATTCGCTTGAAACGAAAACGTTTTTAGGCGCGCGTTCGACGGGCGC
>CAZOKY010000002.1:29690-32536 GCA_964580705.1 Microcaldota archaeon
GCCGCGCGGTCGCTCGCATCGCGTGGAACCGCTTCCGCAACGCCTTCAAGGCGCAACGGAAAGCGGCCGTAATTCGAGCATTGCGCGACGCGCGACAAGTCGAGCGTCCAAGAAGAACCCGACGCCGCGATTGCATTCGCCATAGAACCGCAGTCGTTCAAGTCCGCAAGCGGATCGGTAACGTTCACGAAATCCAACGCGCCCGCAGGCGCGGAGAAAGCGAGTTTCAATGATTGCGTCGACGCCGGCGCCTTCAAGAAATCGACGGCGTAACTCACGATGAGCGGAGCGTAATCGCCCGTCTTTGTATCAACGCCTTTCATGCTCTTCGCTTCAAAACCGTCCCCTCCTTCTTTCGAGCCTTGCGCGTACGAAAGCCACAAGCAAACGTAATCGTTGCAAACCGTGGCGCTCACCGGCAGTTTTTTCTCGTTAGATTCGGCGTTGCAACCGCTTTCAAGCGGCGAGTCGAGCGCGACTCCGAAAGTCGCATCGTACGGGTTACGGAAAATTTTGGTCGTGGTTCCTTCACCTTTTCGCGCAAACGAGCGGTAGCGGAGCGTGAGCGTTCCTTGCTTAGTCTTCGGATCGAGCTCAGCGTTCGGCGAAATCTTGAAGCGCGCGTCGATAACGAGAGAGCGGCTGCCGGCGTACTCGACGTCGAGCCACTGGAAACGCGTTGATTGCTCAAACGATAAGCCGTTTTCCGCGCCTTGAACGTCTTCGCAACCGCTTTCTTCCTCGCTTGACGAGCCAGCGAGTTCCGTCGCCGCGCGCGGCCCGTAACCCGTGAAGAAAGCGATTCCGTCTTCAACGAAAGAAACGTGGAGTCCCGTTCCACTCAAGTCCGCGCCTGCCTTCGCCGCGAGTTGGAAGCGCACAACGTACTCGCGTCCCGCTACGAGGTGAGTCGCCGCGAGTCCGGTCTCGGCTTCGAATATTCCTTGAAGCGTCGCAACGCTTTCCTCGATTGAATCGGAAGAAAGCATGCGCGCCGTGAGATTGATTTCCTGTCCGGGCAATGCCTTCACGTTGATGAATTCAAAAGGATTCGGTTGAAAGCCCGCCGCTACAGCGGTAGCGTTGTAAAAGCGTCCGCTGCGAATCGCCACCGTGCAATTCACTCCAGTGCACGAACCGATTGCGTTTCCAAAACGCGTGACTGCGAAAACCGCTGAAGGAATCGGCTCTTCCGTGTCGATGTCGATTGCTTGGAAACGCAGAAACGCCTGCGGGGCGAGGAGCGTGACGTTGACGGAATTGTTTTCGTTCGGCAACGGCACCGCAGCGGCGGAGCCGTCTGCAGCGCCTTTCGAGGCGTTGACGATAACGCTCGACGCGGCGCCGCTTCCGCGGCGCAAGTTTTCGAAGACAACGAAATTCGCCGAGGACGACGCGGTGCGTTCCGCGACTCGGTAAGTTTGCCCGAGAGCGTTAGACGCAAAAACCACGAAAGCAGCGCCGTTAACTGGAACGCGTTCGTCGTTGATTGCGAAAGCGTAGAGGCGCGCGAAATTCTCGGCGGTGGCAGGCGAAAGCGTCATGCTCGCGTTTTGTCCTGCGGTGAAGTTCCCGCTAGCCTCGTCAAAGAAACCGTTTTTCGTCGCCACCGCGAAGTACTGGGCGTCGGCGGCGTTCGAAAGGATGAAGGCGTAAGAACCGTTGGCGTCAGTCAACTTGTTGCGAACGAGCGGCGCGCCGGGCGAGCTCGCGTTGTAAACGTCGAGGCGCACGCCGCCGATGGGCGTCGCGTTAGTAGCGTAAATCGTCCGCACGATGCTCGTAGCGTAATTCGGCAAGCTGTTGCATTGATTGGGCACGAGTTTTACGCACTCGCCCCAAAGCGCGGTCGCGTTGCACGTCTGCGTTCCGTTGCACGCGTCAGTCGTCACGCAAGGAATGCGGTTTCCGGGAGTGCAGCGATTGGAACACGAAGAATTGAGTTTGACGCAAGCGCCGTAAAGCCCTGTTGAATCGCAAAGCGATTTTCCGGGGCAATTGTCCGTTGAAACGCATGAAGAGCTCGTTCCCGCGGCGCAACCGCTTTTAGTCAACGGCGTGACTTTCACGGACAACTTGTTCGTCCCTGCTTTCAAGCGCAGCGTCTTCAACGAACCGTCGTACGGAATATAATCGTCGGCTTCCACGTTGACGTAAACGACTGTTCCCGCGCTGAGTTTAATCGTCGCCGTGCCTCCGATCGTCAAGCCGCTTCCGATGAACGTGTTTACGCCGTTCTTGTAAACGCTGACTTTAGCGCCTTTCACGAGAGCGCTCGATTTCGAGTCGGAAACGATGACGACGAGCTTGGCTTCGTCTTCGAAATTGATTCCGCCTGACGAAGTCGGCTCGGGGGAAGGGAAAATTCCTTGCGCGGCGCAGTCGTCGCCCGCGCAACGCAGTTCCAACCGCACCGTCGTTTTCCCAGGAAAATCGATTAATTCTTTCGCTTGCTTGTATCCTTCGAGAGTCGCGCTCACGATTATTTCTAGCGCGGGAACGTTTTCGAAAACGGCTTTGCCGCCAGCGGTTCGTTCGGAAGCGATTTCGTCTCCGCCCGCCACGAGTTTAATCACGGCGCCGTCGAGGGGTTGCTCGTTGCTGGTCGCGAAAACCGTGAGCTTCGTCGCGCCGCTTTCGACGCCGGGCAAACCGAATGCGAGCGCGTAAACGCCGCCTAAAACCAATAAAATCAGGAGCGCGAATATTGGAAAAGAAGGAACGCCGCGGATTTCGATGGGTTTCACGAACAAGTCGTATACCGGGAGCTTGATTTTGTCGTTCAGGAAATCCATGAATTTGTAGTAAGAGTCTTCGATTTTACGGTATAAACTCATGACTGCTCA
>CAZOKY010000003.1:0-27924 GCA_964580705.1 Microcaldota archaeon
AGGAGTCAACGCCTGCCGCGACTCGGGACTCGCAAACGCGATTACGGATCTCGGGGGCGGCGGCTTAAGCAGCGCGGTTGCCGAGACAGCTGAACGTTACGCGTGCGGCGTGCGCGTTTCGCTCGACGTCGTTCCCCAGAAGTATCCGATGAAAACGCCGTGGGAGATTTGGGTGAGCGAAAGCCAAGAAAGAATGCTTCTCGTAGTCCCCAAAAAGAACGTGGAGGCCGTGCGCAAGATTTTTGAGGACGAACTCGTTCTCGCAACCGTAGTCGGGGAACTCACGAAAGAGCGTAACCTCAAACTGTTTTACAAAAACGTGCTCGTCGCAGACATCGACATGGCTTTCCTGTTCACTCAGCCGACGACTGCGAAAGGCGCCGTCATAACGAAAACAAAGCCGAACCCCCTGAATTTCAACGAGCCGGCTGACGCAGCGGCGTACGGCGCGGCACTCAAAAAAATTCTTTCTTCGCCAAACGTCGCGAGCAAGGAAAGCGTCGTGCGCCGTTACGACCACGAAGTCAAAGGCTCGACTGCAATCAAGCCAATGCAAGGCGTGTCGAATGAAGGCCCTGGAGACGCTAGCGTCGTTCGCCCGTTACGCGATTCGTGGAAAGGCGCCGCGTTGTCGAACGGCTTCAACCCCTTCTATGCAAGCGACGCTTACCGCATGGCGGCGAGCGCTATCGACGAAGCGGTGCGCAACAACGTTTGCGTGGGCGGCAGGCGGTGGGCCCTCCTCGACAACTTCAGTTGGGGGAACCCGAACGACGAAGCGCAAGCCGGCGGGCTGGTTGCGGCGAGCAAAGCGTGTTACGATTACGCTATGGCTTTCAAAGCCCCTTTTATTTCCGGCAAGGATTCGTTGCACAACGAGTGCAACGGAGTGCCAATCCCCCAAACACTCCTAGTAAGCGCTTTAGGCGTAATGCCGGACGTCCGCAAGGCAATAACCATGGATGCAAAGAAAGCGGGAAACTTTCTGTACATTGTTGGGGAGACGAAGCTCGAACTCGGCGGCTCGCATTACTGCGTTGAACGCGGTTTTCAACACGTCGTAGGCGTGATTCCCGGCGTTGACGGCGCCAAGGCGTTCGTTTCTTACGAAGCGGTGCTTCGCGCGATGGACGCGGGGTTCGTGCGCTCGTGCCACGACTGCAGCGAAGGCGGGCTCGCCGTTGCGGCAGCGGAAATGAGTTTCGCTGGCGGGCTCGGACTGGAAATCGATTTGACTCAAGTGCCGCGCACGCCTGACGTCAAACGCAACGATTACGTTTTATTCAGCGAATCCAACTCGCGCCTCCTCATCGAAGTTGAGCCTGATAACGCTAAAGAGTTTGAAGCCAGCCTAAAAGGCGTTGTATTCGGGAGAATCGGCGTTTTCACAACGAACCCCGATTTTGTAGTCAAGACGCTTGAAGGCGCCGAATTGATTCACGAAAACGTTTTTGATTTAAAGAAAGTCTGGCAGAAAACCTTGAAATGAAAAACAGCGGAAAGTGAAAAAACAAAATGAAGAAAAGCGACGTGAAAGTCTGCATCGTGCGCGCGCCTGGAACGAATTGCGACGCGGAAACCCTCGACGGAGTTCGCGCGGCGGGAGCGGGCGCGGGCAGTGAAATAATCCACTTCAACCGGTTGCACGGGGGCTCGCGCAAACTCGAAGACTACGACGCCTTGATTTTTCCCGGAGGCTTCTCGTACGGTGACCAAGTGCGAAGCGGCGTCATCTGGGCCCGCAAATTCCACGGCTTGCTGGGCGACGAACTCAAAGCGTTCGTCGAAGCGGAAAAACCGGTTCTCGGCATATGCAACGGAATGCAAGTCATCGTCGAAAGCGGTTTGTTGCCGGGGTTGCGCGGCGTAAGCGAATCCCCCGAGGCGTGTATGGCTAGCAACGCCAGCGCGCGCTACGAATGCCGCTGGATACGCCTAAAGAAGACGGGCGACTCGCTTTTCACGCGCGGATACGCGAACGGTTCGAACGGCTACGCCGACGGGGAAGTCGTTGAAATGCCGGTGGGGCACGCGGAAGGAAAATTCACGCTCGAACCCGGCAAGGAAAAGCGGATTCTCGAAGAGCTTGAGGCGGGAAAACAAATCGTTTTCCGTTACTGCAAGCAGGACGGTTCGCTCGCGCGCGGCGAATACCCCGTCAGTCCGAACGCGTCTCTCGACGACGTGGCGGGCGTTTGCAACCCCGCCGGCAACGTTTTCGCGTTAATGCCTCACCCTGACCGCAGTTGCTTCGGTTGGCAGCGCAGGGATTGGACGAGGACGGGTGGGGCGGCGAAAGCCGATTCGGAAGGCGACGGCCTCAGGATTTTCAAGGGGCTAGTTGATTACTGCGCGAAAAAGTTTTGAAACCTTTTAGAAATTTTCATAACCATTTCTGCTTTACTTTTTCGGTTTACGCTTCCCCGTCTTCCACGCCTTCTCTTTCTTCCTCGAACGATTTCTTGTAGTAATCCTCGATGAAAGCATTCACTTCGTTTCGAGTCTTGACGTTGTTTTCAAGCATGTATTCAAGCAATTCCCTGCGTTCCTCGGTTATTTGCTTGACTCGGCCGATATTCAAATGCGTTACTCGCGCGATTTTAGCCAGCGCTTCGCTTGAAGCGGTCGTCCGCTCGATTTTGTCGTTCTCGATGTTCCAAATAAAAACCGGGTTTAACGCAATCTCTTTTTCTATGCGTGAAATCTCGCTTACTTGCTTGACTCGGCGGATCAAGCCCTTGCGCCTGTCGCGAATTATTTCCTGCACGACGATTATGTCCGCCAGCGGAATCAACGTCCTCGGAACGCTCAACGGCTCGTTCTCCAAACGCTTGATGGCTTCACGGTCGTTGTTCGCGTGAAGCGTGCCCATCGCGCCCCGGTGCCCGCTGTTCATGGCGTTGAACAAGGCGAACGCTTCCTCGCCGCGAATGTCGCCGACGATGATGCGGTCGGGGCGCATGCGCAAACTGTTTTTCACGAGCCCAGGCAAATCCAAGCGCTCCGTCGTCGTCAGTTGAACCCAGTTTTGCCTCTGGAAGTTGAGTTCCGGAGCGTCTTCGACCGTTACTACTCGGTCCGACGGCGGAATGAACGTCGTCAACGCGTCCAACAAAGTCGTTTTTCCGCTTGCGGTGCCTCCAGCAATCAGTATGTTCAACGGAAAAAACGACAAGCCTTCCACCGCCGTCCACAAGTAAGCGGCCAACTCGGCGTTGACAGTGCCTTTTTCTATCAACTCGATTATGCTGAACGGACTCTTCCGAAACTTGCGTACGGTGACCGTCGTTTCCTTGACTGCGGGCGGAACGATTACGTTGACGCGGCTCCCGTCCTCTAAAACGAAGTCGTCGAAATCGCGTTTTCCGTCGAAACCCATTTTCGCGGCGGCTTCCGCGAGTTCCCGTTCGTTCTTGAACGCCACGTTCGTTTTGCAGACTCCGTACTTGGCGTGGTGCACGAACACGTTTTGAGTGCCGTTAACCATTATTTCCTCGAGTTCGTCGTCTTCCAAAAGCGGGTCGAGTGTGGAGCGCCCGCCGGCTTCGGCTTTTTTCGCGTAGTACTCGGAAAACGGATAGTTTTTAACGATTTTAGCCGCCATGGTTTTTTTCGCCCGCCTTTCGGTTCCAACACGACGCCCGTTTTTGTTTTTTTCCAGCGTTTCAGCGTTTCTGCGTCGCGTCCTCCTTCATAATCATCTTGACTATCAAGAACACGACGAGCGCGATTATCGCGAAATCAATGATTGCGCCGACGAAGTCGCCCACGAGGAATTTAACGGGCCCGAGTTCCAGCGTCGCAGTCCGCCACGCGCCGCCTGGAACGAGCGCGCCGACTACGGGCATCACGATGTCGTTGACGAGAGCAGTCACGAACTTCGTCGCCGCCAAGCCGATGATGATTGCTACCGCGAGGCCGAGCACTTGGTATTTCTTCAGGAAATCCGTGAATTCGCCCACAAAACCCATTTTTCAACCGCCCCCTCGTTTTTTCTTGATGGAGAACACGCAAACGGTTTATTTAAAGATTAGGTGACCGTAACGGTTAACGCGGCAGTTAACGTGACGGCAATCGCAACCGTTTAGGCGGATGGAGGGGAATGCGTTTGTTCGGCTTGTACAAGGAAGATTTGGTTACGCTCGCCTCGTGCGTAATCGTTTGCGGGCTCGTTGGCGTAGCCGGCTCGCTTTTCACTTTATCGGAGATTCCGTCGTGGTACGCGACGCTCGTGAAACCGCCGTTTACTCCCCCTAACTGGGTTTTCGGGCCAGTGTGGGCAACGCTTTACGTTTTAATGGGTTTCTCGTTATTCATCCTTTGGCACTGCAAAAAGACTTTGCATTTGAACGAAGGTTCGGTGAAACACAAGTCTTGGCACGTTGAACGCAAAGGCATTGAACCCGTGAATTTCGCTTTGGCGTTTTTCGGAGTGCAGTTGCTCTTCAACGCGTTGTGGCCGATTCTCTTCTTCGGTTTGCACGCGCCTCTCCTCGCTTTTTTCGAGATAATCTTTTTGTGGGTTTCAATCGCTTCTTGCATAATGCTGTTTTGGAAGTTTTCCAAAACCGCTTCGTTGCTCTTCGTCCCGTACCTAGCGTGGGTGACGCTCGCGGCGGCGTTGAACTACTACATCTGGATCCTCAACTGACGCTTTTTTTAAGCTTGTTCCGCGTAACGCCTTCCCTTTAGTTTTCTTGTTTTTCTTTAATTCTTTTTTTCTCTTACTTTTCCTTTCATCCTTCGTTTTCTTGCTTTAGCGAAGCTTTAAATTTTTGGAAAAACAATTTTTAACTCGGTGGTTTTTTCATGAGAAGAACCTTGACTAAAATGAACAGAGTGCGCCGCCCGAATTCGGATTTTTCAGTTTTTTCGGGTAAACGTAATTCGACTCGGCGGCCAAGTAAACCGGAAGTAATTGTTGCTCAATTTGCAAAAGTGTTGTCCGCGCACCCGAGTTGGTCTTTTAAGTCGGGCCCTCAAGCGTTTTTAACCCCTATAGGTCCAAACGTCGTGGCTTCCAAATTGAAAGGAGTTGTTTTTCCGGAAACGGTTCGGGTTTGCGATTCGAACGGAAAATTAGTCGGCAGCCAAAAGGTCCTCAAACAGGTGGCTACGGCAATGAAGAACAAGCACGGAGCCATCGTTAACTAACGCCGAACTTGATTTAGAGGTGTTTTTTCATGGCCGGACTCGTAGGTAAATTCGACGCGCCGTTGCTCGACGCCGTCATCGAAGCGCTTCCGGTGGAAGTTTCGCTCGTTGACGCGGACGACAAAGTGCGCCTCTACAATCACGATGGAAAAAGGATTTTCCCGCGTTCGCCGAGCGTTATCGGCCGCAACGTGCGCGATTGTCATCCCGCTAAAAGCCTTGAGAAAGTTCTCGCCATCATCAACGGCTTCAAATCCGGCGAGCGGACGGAGCCCGCGGAGTTCTGGATTCAACTGCAAGGCAAATTCGTGTTCATCCGTTATTTTCCCGTTCGCGGCAAAGACGGCGAATACTTGGGGACGTTGGAAGTCACGCGGGAAATAAGCAAAATCAAGGCGTTGGAAGGCGAAAAACGGCTGCTGGATTGACGGCCGTTCGGTTGAATCAAAGCCCTTATTACGCCGTGCGTTCATAAGCTACTAGTGAAAATTCATGGCTTATTCTAAGAATTACTTCAAGCGCCGGCGCAAAGCGCAGAACCCGAAGTGCAAGTGGGGCGAACCTTCGGCTTACCCGCGAAAGAAAAAATAATCGCTTTTTTCGTAAACTTGTTTTATTTTTTTTTAAACAGGTTTGCCTTTGATTGCGCGCAGGCAACGCGCGCGCAAGGCGGCCGCAGCCGCATGGTTTTTATTGTCGAGAACCACGATTTTCGTTTTTTTCGGCGTTTTCGTTACCCGTTCCAGCAACCGCATTGCGTCGTCGGCCAGCGTTTCGGCTTCAACGTTTCTCCCGGTTTCGTGCAAAGCGCGCGCCAGCAAGTAACGCGGCTCCCAGTCTTCGCTTAACTCGATTGCGTTTTGAAGGTGTTGTTCCGCCTTCTCGAACTCGCCTTTTTTGAGAAACATTTTGCCGAGGTTTTTGTGCGCTTGCGCGTACTCGGGATGGAATCTTGACGCGGTTCGGAATTGGTTTACTGCGGCGTTCGGGTTGCCGGTCGCTAAAAACGATTCGCCTAACGCGTTCCTGACTTCGGAGTTTGACGGGTCGACGCTCAACACTTGAGTAAACTTGGTTATTGCGGAGCGGTGCCTGCCCACTTTCGCCAAAGCTTTTCCCAAAATTACGAGCGTCGCCCTCTTGGTTTCCGGGTCTGCGACACTCTTCCTTAATTCTTCCAGTATTTCGATTGCGCGCTGCGGTTTGCCGTGTTCGAACGCCATTGCGCCGGCGTAAAGCCGTTTCTCGTGCGCGTCACGACTTCGAACAAGCGGCTTCAACGCTTTTCCTGAAAACAATTTTTTCAACTTTTTTCGCTTTTGACTCGTTCGCTCTCGCCTTCGCTTCAACCGCGGAGCTTGCGCATGTGCTCGATTCTTTTCTGTATCAGCGCTTGCGTGCCGATATCCTTCCGGTAACGCAAGTTGCCTTTAACGCCGCAAACCGCGTTTTGCGCGCGTTGCTCCGCTTCCTCTAACGAGTCGCCTATCCCCAAAACTCCCGCGGTTCTTGACTTAGTCGTTTTAATGACGCCGTTTTTCTCGTTCACCGCCGCGTAAAACAACTGCGTGTCCCGCTCGTCGAACGCCGCCGCATCGACCTTGACCTCGTCCCCCGCAACAGGCGAACTCGGGTAACCCGCGGGCACGAGGTACTTGACGACGGTAGCGCGCTTCGCGAAGCACGCGTCGCACTCCTTGATCGAGCCGTCGCACGCCTTACGCAACAATTCCACGAAATCGTTTTCAAGAATCGGGAGAACGTTCATCGTCTCCGGGTCGCCAAACCGCGCGTTGTATTCCAGCAAGCGCAACCCGTTCTTCGTCGCCATGAACCCGCCGTAAAGCACGCCGACGTACGGTTCGTTGAATTCTTTTTCGAGGGCTTGCGCTACGAACGCATTTATTTTTTGCGCTTGCTCGACGTCGCTTTGCGTCACGAAAGGCATGGAGTGGTCCGCCATCGAGTAACTTCCCATGCCCCCGGTGTTCTCGCCGACGTCGTCATCAAACGCGCGCTTGTGGTCTTGCACTAGCGGCGTGGAAGCGCAATTGCCTCCGCCCGAGAACGCCTGCAACGAAAACTCTTCACCCTCAAGTTTTTCTTCGACGATTACGCTGTCGTGCTTGGACGAAACGAGTTCGCGTGCGTAATCCTCCGCGTCTTTCGGCGTCGCCAAGTGTTCGCCGCTGATTTTCACGCCTTTCCCGCCAGTCAAACCGTCGGGTTTAACCACGAATCCGCCGAACCGATCTAAGAGTTCTTGAGCGTAACCAGCCACTCCTTCCGTGCTAGCGAATTTTTTGAAGTCGGGATTCCCCGAAATCTTGTATTTAACCAGTAAATCTCTGGTGAAAGCTTTGCTCGTTTCGAGGCGCGCGGCTTCGCGCTTCGGGCCGAAACAAGGAATCTTGACTTTATCGAGGGCGTCAGCGACTCCCGCAGCCAACGGCGCTTCCGGACCGATAATGCAAACGTCAATGCCTTCCTTCTTGGCGATTTCAGCGGTGCGGCTGGAGTTGCTTTCGTCTTCCCGAAAAACTTTCACCGCCAAAGCCGTAATGCCCGGATTGTTGTTTTTCGTTACCGCGTAGATGACCGCGTTGCTTGAACGAACGATTGCTTTCGCTATCGCGTGTTCCCGCGCTCCCGCGCCGATTAGTAAAACCTTGTTCGTCACCGCGATTTTCCCCTTCTTTTGTTTTAAGCAGCCCGTGATTATTAAACGGTTTCCTCGCGTTCCCCGTTTTTCCCGCCTGCCGTGCAATTCACCGGAAGCGAAGCTGCGTTTTGCTTAAAAACCGTGTTGCGCTCAACAACTGCTCGCTTTTCCTCCATAAAAGCGGTATGTTTAAATTCTGTAAATTACAAAATTGGTGTATGGTTGTGGTTCGCGTAGTATCGCTTTCGAAAGACGCTTTAATCGGGATTAACAAGAAGTTCAGCGACCAGGGTTTGCGGAGCGAAGCGGAGTTGGAATTCGTTTCGTACAAGGTTTTGAATACGCGGGGAATAAACCGGAAGGCGGCGGTTTTGTTGATGGACGTCGCGCGGCGTCACCCGTTCGTGGACGGCAACAAGCGCACGGCGTTCGAAGCCGCGTTGGCGTTGTTGGAGTCGAACGGAAAGCGTTTGGAAGTCGGGGAGTCTTCGCGTTTCAACGTGGTGGTTTGGGCGGTTAAGCCGAGTACGAGCGTTGATGAAATCGTGAGTTGGATTGCCAACCACACGCGGAATTAAAAAAAAGAGTTTTTTTGAAGTTTTTGAATTTTTTTGGAAGAGGCGTGTAAGAAAGTGATTGAAGTCAAAATCAAGGGGCGGCGCAAGACTTACTTCGTGGCGGAGTGGAAGGACATCGAGAAAATCGTCGAGCGTCATTTGAAGGAATACAAGTCGTTTTACGTTCAGCTGGCGGAGCTTTAGCGGCGCGCACGCTTCCCGCAACCGCTTTTTTCTATTGCAACCGCTCGTTCTACCGCAAAACCGCTTTTTTCTTCAATCCAAGTAAATCTCGTCTTTCCCGATTTTCGCTTTCACGCGGCTGAAATGCGTTTTGTTGCGCCGCTCGCGTTCCCGCAACGCCGCGAACTCCTTCATGTCCTTGTCCGTCACGCGCGTCGGGTACTCTCCCGTGAGGCAGGCGGCGCACAAGCCTTGCACGTCGATTGCCTTCCGCAATCCTTCAATCGTTTGGTACGTCAACTCGTCCGCGCCCATCTCCCGCATTATTTGCTCGATTGTTTTGCCTGACGCGATCAATTCGTTCTTCGTCGGGAAATCTATTCCGTAAAAACAAGGCGATACGAGGGGCGGACACGTGGAAAAGAAGTGCACTCGCTTCGCGTGCCGCTTCACGAGCGCGATAATCTTCTTGCTAGTCGTCCCCCTGACGATGGAATCGTCGACGAGCGCAACGTTTTTACCCGCCACGACGCTGTCGATGACGTTGAGATTCACGCGTACGGCGTCTTCCCGCGCCGCTTGAGTAGGCATGATGAACGTGCGCGCAACGTAACGATTCTTGATGAGTCCCTCGCGCGACTGGACGCCGAGCGATTCCGCGAGGGCTTGCGACGCTGCGCGCGAAGTGTCGGGAACGGGTATCACGACGTCGAAAGCGCATCCCTGCTTCGCGCACTCCGCGCCTAACTCGCGCCCGAGCGCGAGGCGCGCTTCGTAAACGCTGCGTCCGTCAATAACCGAATCGGGGCGCGCGAAGTAAACGTATTCAAACATGCAGTGCGCGCACTTTTTCTCGGCCGCAAAGATTTTGGAAACGATTTTCCCGCTAGGAGAAACGATTACCGCTTCCCCTGGCTTGATGTCGCGTTCGAGCTTGAAACCCATTGCGTCGAAAGAAACGCTTTCGCTCGCGAAAGCAACCGCCACGACTTTTCCTTTTGCGTCTTTCTGCGTTCCCATTACGAGCGGTTTTATTCCGAGCGCGTCGCGGAACGCGAGCAACCCCTCGTTTTCGATTAACGCGACGCTCGAGTAAGCGCCGTTCACCGCGCGCGCGACTTCCGTCAAGGCTTCGAAAACGCTTTCGCTCGTCAACGGGTTGCCGTACAACTTTCGGTGCTTCGTAATCGACTCCGCGAAAACCTGTAGAATGATTTCCACGTCGCACGACGACTCGATATTCCGCTCGTACTTCTTGCGCAATCCCGCGTAATTCACGATGTTTCCGTTGTGCACCATTGCCAGCGCGTGCGGAACGCTGACCGTAAACGGCTGCGCGTCGTTCTTGGGGTCGCTGCCGACCGTGCAGTAGCGAGTGTGTCCGATCGCGGTTTCGCCGCGCAGCAAAGACAAGTTTTGTGCGGTGAATACTTGCGTTACGAGTCCGACTCCTTTCTTCAAGTTGACGCGCATTCCGTCGAAGCACGCTATTCCCGCGCTGTCTTGCCCCCTATGCTGTAACGCGAGCAAGCCCGTATACGCTTCCGGCGCTGCCGGCGCCGAGTCGAATCGTATTACGCCGATGATTCCGCACATTTCAAAGTCAAACCCCCTGTCAAATTGCTTTCCCGTTTTTTTACTTTCCTGTTTTTCGCCGTTCGTCCGGCAAACGCGTTGAAAGGTGTTCAGCGATGTAAGCGAAACGCGTCGCTTGAACGGCTTCTTTTTCAGTCAACGGCTTAATCTCGTGGTGAAGCACCTTGCCTCCGTGCTCGCTTCCTTCCTGAATTTTATAAGTGACCAACTTGTTTCCCTTCGGAATTTTGCCGGCGCCCGGCTTTCTTCCCTCGTGAGTATTCACGAATCTTCCGAGCGGAGTAAACGCTCCCGTTAAAGGATTCCTCTCGAAAAGCGCGGTAAACTCTTTTCCTCGTTCGCCTTGGCAAGGAACCCACTGGTGAGTGCCGCTCCTAAAAACGATTCTTTTCGCTGCCTGCATGTAAAAAACCTCCGTTGCATACGTTTAGTGCCTGAAGTGCCTTGTTCCAGTGAAAACCATTGCGATGCGGTGTTCGTCCGCCGCCTTAATGCTTTCCTCGTCTCTCAAACTCCCGCCCGGCTGAATAATCGCGGTAACGCCCGCTCGCGCCGCCTCATCAACTCCGTCCCGAAACGGGAAGAACGCGTCGCTCGCGAGAACGGAGCCTTTCGTCTTCAACGCAGCGCGCTTCGCCTTGTCAATCGAGATGCGGACGCTGTCGATGCGGCTCATTTGCCCTGCTCCAACGCCCACGAGTTGTTTTTCGGTTGCCAAGACGATTGCGTTCGAGCGAGTGTGTTTCGCGAAACGCATTGCGAATTCCAACGCCTTCTCCTCTTTCGCGGTAGGCTTGCGTTTCGTCACGACGCGCCAGTCGTTCGCGAGTTCGTCGTCTGCTTCTTGAACGAGCATTCCTCCTGCAACGCTGCGATACTCTTTATCGGGTTTTTGTTCCATCAAGCGAGTGCAGTCGATCACGCGCAACGCCGGCCTTTGCTTGAGCACCGACGCGGCTTTCTCATCGATTTTCGGCGCAATCACGATTTCAGCGAATTGCCGCGCGCACGCCTTCGCCGTTTTCACGTCAAGCGGCCTGTTGAAAGCGTACACTCCGCCGAACGCACTAATCGAGTCAGTCGCGAAAGCTTGTTCGAACGCTTGCGACAACGTTTTAGCCGTAGCTCCGCCGCAAGCGTTGTTGTGCTTGACTATTACGGCGGTCGGCGCTTCGTCCTTGAATTCCTTGATCAAGGCGATAGCGGCGTTCGCGTCTAAATAGTTGTTGTAACTCATTTTCTTGCCTTGCAAGCGCGGAGCATCAAAGAGTCCGGGCCGTCCGCCGAAGAACTTGTAAGTCGCGGCTTTCTGGTGCGGGTTCTCGCCGTAACGCAAGTCGCCCTCGCGTTGCAGCCGCAACACGACTTCGTCTGGGAATTCCGCTCCCCTCTTTTTCATGCCGGCTTCGTCCTCGAAGAATTCCTTGATGGCGTAATCGTACGCGGCCGTCCTGGCAAAAGCCCTGGCAGCCAACTCCGTCCTCGTTTTTTCGGTGATGATTCCGTTGTTATCCTTGAGTTCTGCTGCCATCCTATCGTAATCTTTTGGATCCACGATTACGCTTACGCTAGAGCAATTCTTGGCTGCCGCGCGTACGAGCGCTACGCCTCCCACGTCGATTTTCTCGATTGCCTCAAAAACGTTCGCTCCGTGAGCCAGCGTTTCCTCGAACGGATACAAGTTCACCACGACGACGTCTACCGGCTCGATTTTCTCGCGCTCGCGTTCTTTTTCGTGCGTTGCATTGAACCTGTTATACAAGATTCCGCCGAAGATTCGCGGGTGCAGCGTTTTCACTCTGCCTCCAAAAACTTCTGGTGAGTGCGTGTAATCGCTTATTTCCTTGACGGCGATGCCGTTTTTCTTGAGCAGTTCCGCGGTGCCGCCCGTCGACAAAATTTCGTATCCCGCGTCGCGCAACGTCCTCGCGAAAACAATGATTCCCGTCTTGTCGAACACGCTTACGAGCGCGCGCTTCGGGCCCTTATAGGACGTCTTCGCGAGCTTGGGTTTCGCCGCTTCGACTTGAGCGGCTTTCGCGATTCGCGCGGCGATGGCGTCGCTTCGGCCAGCGGCGCCAGTCAAGCCTTTGGTTTTCTTCGATTCCTTCTTCAAGTGTTTGACGCTAGCGTGCTTCGCGTGTTTTGCGTGGCCGTGCGTCGCGTGCTTAATCGTTTTCATCGTTTTCTTCGCTGCTTTCTTCACTGTTTTCTTTTTCATCGTTTTAGCCATGACTCTAAACCACCCTTCGTTTTTTTCTCTTTATTCTTTTTTTTAGCCAGTTGAATTCTTGAATTCTTGTTTACCTCTGCTTGCGCGGAATAATAATCCAAGCAATCAAGTACGCCAAGATGCCTGCTCCCCACGCGAGCGCCGCCAGAACCCAAATCAATCGCACGATTACGGGGTCGACATCGAAATACTCGGCTATTCCGCCGCAAACGCCTCCGAGAATCTTGTTTTCGTTCGAGAGGTACAAGCGTTTGAAGCGTCCGCCGCCCCACTTTTCTTCCTTGAAACTTTTTTTAGCGTTTTTTTCTCCGCTTCTTCGTTCCTTAACGTTTTCGTCGTGCGTGCCGCCGCATTCCTCGCAGTAAACGTAGCCGTAACCCTTTTTTCCTTCGTTTTTCCAGCGTTGCATCATCAACGTTTTAATGAAGAATCCGGCGTACGCGATTGCGAGGAAGAAGAGGAACCAGTAAAGAAAGTTACCCGTTATTACTCCGTAAAGCCAGGAAAAGAAGGAGTGCGTGAAGATTACGCCTGTTGACGACAGCAAGAAGCTTAAAACCCATAACGCGGTTACGGCTTGCAACGCTTTCAACGCCGGCTTCAGTATCCCCAAGACTTCGAATCGCCTCGTCAGCCACTTGGCGTAACCGAAGACGAGCATTAAACCGAATAACAACGCGAGGTTGTCGAACAAGAAGCGCGCGGTCGCAGTGAATAAGGCGTTCGTTGCTTTGTACCCGAAGTAGTCGAAGGCGCTCGCGAGAATGAACAGGAAGAAGACGCCTAGCAAGCTGGATAATATAGGCCAAATGAATCCTAGTGGGCCGTCTCCGCGTTCCGCGTGCCAACCGCGCATTCCGTGCGAGTGCCAGCCGTGCATTCCGTGCCCGAAATCGTTTCCGCCGTAGCATTCTTCGTGAAACTCCCAAGAATTGCTTTTGTTTTCATTTCTTTTGTTTTCTTCTTTTTTGCTTCCGGAGTTTTTGCGTTTAACCATAACCTCAAACCACCTTTCATTTCCTAGTTTAATTTCCTGTTTTTAGTGAACGCGATTTCGCGGCACGTAGTGAAGTCCCCGATTTCCTTGAATGACTGGATCAAGCGCCGTAAAACGCCTAACTTCATTTCCGTTTCTTCTTCCAGCCGCGGGCCTTCAATCGACGCGTGCGTGTGCCAACTGTGCGTGGCGAACACGACGAAATCACTGCGCGCCAACGCCCTGAAGGCAAACGCTTCGTAATCGTTCGCGCTGCGGCTTCCTTCCATGAGCGGCCACAAGTACGAAACCATGCGCTTGCCCGCGCCGTCAGTTGCTTCAGTCAAAGGAATCTCGTAAACTCCTTTCTTTCCAAAGCTTTTCTTCTCGGCAACAGGCGCTTTCGAGTAAGCGCTTGAGTCGTAAGTGTAACCCGTTTCCGCCAGTAATTCCAACAATTCCTCGTCATAATTGAGGTAGGGCGCCCTGAAGCCTTCCACGCGGCGTTGTGGGAAGATTTTTTCCAACTCAACGCGCGTTTTCTTGAGAATCGCCTTCTTCTGCGCTCTCGGAATAATAACGCCCGTCAACGAACCCGTGAAATCCTCGTGATGGTAACCGTGAGCCGCGACTTCGCTCGTCATGGGAATAAGTGACGCCAAACCCGCGTTTTTCGCCTTGTTTCTTCCTTTTCTTTTCCCGTTTCCGCGTTTCTCGCGCTTATCGATTTCCCGCGCAGTTGCCCCTTCAAAGAAGAAAGTCGCGGGAACCCGCTCGTCCTTCAAGATTTCCAAGAGCCGTTTCAAGCCTTCGTAGCTGGCGTCGAAGCAAGCTTCGCCTTTTCCTTTACCTTCTTTCATCGAGTGCTTCGAAACGCTTTCGCAGCAACCGACTTTGTGCCACGCCACGTCCCTATCGACGTCAACCGTGAAAACGATTTTTTTCTTGTTCATCAATCTTTTCTTCCTCTTAGTCTTCTTCCTCTTCTTTCCGTAAAGAGTGAACCGTCTTCCAAGCCCGCTCGGTTTCCCCGCCTTCACTCCTGCGCGTACGTCGCCTTTTCCCGCCAACCACGCGAAACCACTTCGTTTTTTTTCGTTTTACTTCTTTTCCTTCTTTTTTTCTTTCTTTTTCCTTTTTTTTACGGCCGCGTTTACTTTCGCGGTTGCTAAGGTCGCTGGGGAATTATAATCCAAGCGATTATGTACGCTAGAATACCTGCTCCTGCGAGTAACGCCGCCAGAACCCAGATTAAGCGCACGATTACGGGGTCGACGTCGAAATACTCGGCTAATCCTCCGCATACTCCGCCGAGAATCTTGTCTTTGTTGCTGCGGTATAATCGTTTGTAGCTTCCGCCGCTATTTTTTTTTCTTGACGCCACGTTAAACCAATCCTCCCATGCCAAAACCGTTTTTGTTTTCCAGTCAAAGTCCAGTTAATCCTTCGGTGATTCAAATCCCGTTTTGCCGTTTGAACGCTTCAAGCGTATTCTCGATAAGCATCGCTACGGTCATGGGTCCCACGCCGCCGGGAACAGGAGTCAACGCCCCGCTCGCGCCCAAAGCCTTGCTTACCTCGTCGAAAGCGACGTCTCCAACGATTTTGCCGTCAGCGCGTCTAGTAATGCCTACGTCGATGACTACCGCGCCTTTCTTTACGAAATTCTTCTTCACCAAACCGGCAACGCCCGTTGCGCTAACCAAAACGTCTGCGCGCTTCGCCACGCCAGCCAAATCTTTCGTGTACTTGTCGCACATCGTGACGGTAGCATTCGCGTTCGCGAGCAGGAGAGCAATCGGTTTTCCGGTAATCAAGCCTTTTCCTACGACAACAGCGTTCGCGCCTTGAAGCTTGACTCCCGTTTTATCAATCAAAAACATTACTCCTTTAGCCGTAGCCGGAATAAACGCCGACGCGTCGCTGGAAAACAACTTCCCGATATTGCAAGGAGTAAAACCATCCACGTCCTTCTCAGGAGAAACTGCGGCAGTAGCCTCATTTGCATTCAAGTGACGCGGCAACGGCAACTGAACGATTAAACCGTTAACCCCAGGCGCCTCATTCAACTTCTCAATCGCCCGCAACAACTCATCCTGCGTAGCCCTAGCGGGGAGTTCGACAAGCAAATGCTTAAAGCCGCAGTAATCGCACGCTTGAGTCTTTTTCTTCATATAGATTTTTGATGACGAGTCTTCGCCAACGCTAATTATGGCTAAGCAAGGCGTTTTCCCCGTTTTTTTTCGCAGCGCGGCGGCTTCGTGCGCTGCGCGTGCTAACGCTTCGCCAGCAATTTTTTTTCCGTCAATGATTTTCGCCATATTACGTCATCCTTTTTGGTGTTGTTTCTACCATGTCCTTCACTTCGTCGTAAAATTTGTGCAACAATTTTTTTCCAGTGACCTTATCGGCATCGATTATGACTGCGCTTCTAGCCCATCTCGTTCCCGTGTAAACTTTGAAGTGTTTTTTCAATCTTGTTGTCCGCCCGTCAATAACGGCTTTCAACTTCTTTGCCGCCGGGCCTTCGTTAACAGCGTGACTCATGTCTACTGGAGTTAAAACAATTTGGCTGACTTGCGTTTCGCCAACCGGTTTGAACCATAAAAACGTCGCCATTGGCGGTTTTTTGAACAAGTCCCTTGCAAGCGTTCTAACTTCAAATTCATTTGCAAGCATTCTCATTTCAAACCTTCCTCACTAATTCTTTTTTTTCGGTGAAACGTGAACTTTTCTACCGTAAACCCGAGTTCTCCCGTCCGCAATCAACTGAATCGCTTCCACCAACGCCTCGTGCTCCTTAACCCTAATGCGTTCGGAAAGCGTTTCCTCGTCGTCTCCTTCCTTGACTGCAACCGCTTTTTGAACGATAATGGGACCCTCGTCCTCCGTCTCGTCAACGAAGTGAACAGTGCAACCCGAAACCTTCACGCCCCAATCCAACGCGCGCTTCTGCGCGTCACTGCACCCTCCCTTGAACGCCGGCAACAGCGAGGGATGCAAGTTAATAATCTTGTTCCTAAACTCTTTAACGAAAACCGAACTCAAAATCCGGAAAAAACCCGCTAAAACCACTAAATCCGTTTTTTCCTTGCGAAGCGCCGCAACTAATTCCGCGTCGTACTCTTCCCGCAGTTTTTTTCCGCCGCCAAGCTTATCCAAAGTAACGATAACCGTTTTAACCCCAGCCTTCTTCGCCTTCTCAACCGCGCCGCAATTCGGTTTGTTGCTCGCCAAACACGCGATTTCCACGCCGCGCAGCTTCCCAGCCTTCACCGCATCCAAAATAGCTTGGAAATTAGTTCCGTTAAACGAAGCCAATACGCTTAAACGCAAAACCATTTCCGTCAAGCCCCACCCACGAAATTAAAATGAGAACGAAACGGATTCCGGGAACGGTTCAAAAACCAGAAAAAGCCGAAACAACCCAAAACCCAAGCCGATTGACGTTCAATTAATCGTCAAGCGACGATAATCCGTTTGTTGAGTTAATAACGCTTCCCAGCTTATAAAGCATTACTGTAGTGTGTGCGCGATTGGAGTGAATGTCCTAAAGACCTCGAAGTAATAGGCTTGAAATCTGAAGGGAAAAAGCCAAAGAAACGCGAATATTCAGGTTTACGATCATAACGGGCGACCATAATATGTTTTTAACAAAAATACTTAAATCGCTCTATTGTAGTGCCTTAGATAATTCAGTAAATAGCATATTTTAACCTATTTTGGCGTAAAGCCAACACTTTTAGCTGCGCACATATAGGGTTTTTTATAGCTATTTTATATAATTATAGTTATTTTGTTAATGCGGATAAGAAAAGGTTTAAATATGTGCTTTACTTCTAATAGTTGGGTGGTGTTGTGGACTCAAAAAAATTGAAAGAGTTTGCTAGAATTGCTAAGGACGCCGTTGCTGAACTTGAAGAGCCGTACCGCAGTATAGCGTTTAAAGAATTCTTGGATAGGCTCTTAACCGAAAAGCAAACGCAATCTATTCAAGAAAAAATTAAATCGGCTAGGCCGGGAACTAGTCAAGAATGCTCGGTCGCTCCAGCTATCGAAACATTGTGTTCGAAAATAAATCGTACCGATTATCCGGAAATTAAAATCCTAAAAAAAGCAAAAGCTCGAGCGTTGCTAGTGCTTAAACTCGCTAGGGATGAAGCAAACTCCGATGGGCTAACCGCAACACAAATTTCCGATATTTTGGACAAATTGTTCCGTCTGCGAGTAACAAAATACGCCATCAACATGGCTTTAGGCGAAGAAACCGTGCTAGTAGACCGAAAACCAATCCGAACAAAGGGCGGACAAGCCTATGTTTACAGAATAATGGCGCCGGGAGAAGACTATCTGGCAAACTTAATGAAGGTGGCTAAACGAAATGAATCCGAATAGACTGCCCGCGGCAATTGAAAAAGCCAAACAACTAGCCGAAACACAACCAGACTATAAGACTGAAGTTTTCATTTCAGTTTTGACTGCCGAGCTATTGGTTGGTATCGCAGAACCGCTACCGCAACAACAAAGTGGATCGACCAAGCCACTTTCGATTCAAGAGCTATTAATTGAAAAAAAACCAACAAATGATGTTCAAAAAACATTGGTTTTTGGTTACTATCTAGAAAAAATTTTAGGAAAAGAAAATTTTACTGCAAAGGACATCACTGTTTGTTATAAATCCGCAAGAGAACCTGTTCCGCCAAATGTCAGCGACAAGATTAAAATGAATGTTCAAAACGGGTGGATGATGCAAATGGGTAAAACTGAAAAAATGTTTTTATACTCATTAACTCGTACGGGCTTAGCTAAAACTGAATCTGGTTTTCAGCAAGATGACTAAAGTGAGTTCATGTTTGATTCATTAAAGCCCTACCAAAGAATTTTGTTGGTGTTAAGCGAAGAGAAAGAAAAAGGAAAATCAAAACTAACTTCAAAAGAAGTCGCACATCTTTTACGCAGTGGTTACGACTGGCCACTGTCTGCAAAAGAAGTTTCAAATATTTTGAATCCGTTAAAAGGAAGAAAAATAAAAGTTTGGAATGAAACCGGTGCGGTGACCTTTGAAATTACGCGCGAAGGAATCGCGGAAATTAATTCTCTTTTAGATAAACCAAAAGAGATGCCTAACGCGGCCTCGAAACTACCTGAAAAAATAATTGAACGTTTGGGTTCGTCTTTCAAAAATGAGCTTAGAGAATTAGCCGTCAGCATGGATGCTAAATGCCCGATTTGTAGCGCAATTTTGTTGCGGCGAATTCTTGAAAAAACACTTATTTTGGTGTTCCTGAAACGCGGTTTGCAAAATAAGATTAGTAGTGCTCAAAATCAATTCATGAGCCTTTCTGCTCTGCTGAATTTAGCTCAAAGTACGAAAATCGATTCTTTAGTCGTGCTAAACTCGAAAAATGCAAGAAATATTGAAGGAATAAAGTTTTTGGGAGATACTGCGGCGCACAATCCGTTGTACTTACCTTCGATGGATGAGATTCAAACTCAACTTCCGTTTTATTCGGTTGCATTGGAAGAGATTGCACGTCATCTTTAAAACGATAAACGTTTTGACCTAGTCAGTAAAGAAGTTTTCTTCTTTTTCGCTTTGAATAATAAGTCATCTAAAGAAAAAGTCGAATTAGTTTATATCAAAAGCCCGCGATGCCACAGTAAGAACTATTGTGCTTGAACCCGCTTCTAAAAATACGTTGGCCAAAAATCAGTTAAATTTAATCCGCTTAATTGCGTAAAAGAAGCCAGCGAATTAACTGCGAGAAACACAAAAAGGAAAAAAACAAAAACGCCGCCAACAAAAGACATGTTGCCTTGACCGCGCATAAAACCGCCTCTTTATTCAGGGCATTTTTTAGCTAAATTCACGATTTCTTTAGCGCAATAACAACAAAGATGGTATTTATCGAACAGAATTATGCTGTCCATATACTTTTTGTTAAGGTCTTTCATTTTTTTATCTGTGAACATCTGTTCAATTATTTCGCCGCAATTATCGCAAATAATAGCAGTGTTTAGTTGTCCATTATGTTGTTCTGTTGTCTTTAACATTTCAAAAATCGCCTCAATAAAGTAGTTTTTCTTCGATTTCCTTCTTCGACTTTCCGCAACTAGGACAAACAGGCGTCAAAATTTTGACTTCTGGCGGTTTATGGTGTGTTTCGCTAGCGCTTTGACCGCTGCCGCGAACAGTTTTAATTTCACGATGCGCGGGGCGGTAAAACACTTTAATAACTTGCGCTTGACAAAACGGACAACACCACGTTTGATCCCCAGACTGCCACATGCAAATACCCTCTCCTAATTGTTTATTCCGCATATCGACTTAAAAATTTTCTTTTAAATTCGTTCAAATATTTTAGTTTGATTCTGTCAAGCCTACCAAAATTAGCGTCTTCTCTATAAAAACCAGTATTTTTAAGCCAATTGAGTTCACGTTGGTATTCCTTATCCAAGCTATAGCTGCGTCTCTTTCTGAAGCGGCGTTTGCAATCTTCTATAACCTTTTGTAGTTTTTTACTTTTTCTACGCGGCTTTTGAAGTTTTAGTCCCTTGCAACTAATTTGCTTTAAATTTTTAGTCCTATGCGAAGTATCTTCGGGTTCGCGAACAATATTTTCGGGAGGTTTGTTGTATGTATTGTCGCGATATCTTGCAACTTTCAAGGCCCTTTCGATCCAAATTCCTTTGATTTTAGGTGTTCCTGACGAGACGCTACTTAAATCCCACGCTAAAACGACGACACTAATTTTTTTCTTGCGTAAATATTTTTGCGTTACGCGCATGTTCGCCGTTATTTCTGAAGAACCCATATAACACGTTTTAATCTCAAAACCAACTCTGAAGCGTCCTCTGCGCATCATTACAATGTCTGGAAATTCTTGAGCTTTTCGTTCTATCCAACTAGCGCCTTTCGGCAAGCGGCGCATTTTTTTAAGAGAATCAGTTATTTTTTGTTGAAAATAGATTGAAACGAAGGAAGATAACTGAATTAGTTGTTTTCTTATGTTCTCTTTTTCTTCTTCACTTCTAGCTGGCTTGATAACTAATATGCCTAATCGACTGCCTTCGAATTTTTTAATTCTTCTTTTAGCAATTGAAATAATTTGTTCGTCGCTTAAATATTTGGTCACAAGAGTCATATATTCGACTGCTTTTTAAAACCTCTCCAAAGTAAAAAGGTCGAATCATTTGCCAACTAGTTTTCCGCTAATCGCATCAAGTTCTTTTTCGAGTTTGTTTTCACTTTGAGTTTTGAGTTTAAACGCCTGATCGATTTCAGTCGCTATTTCCGTCATTACTTTTTTATCTGGAATCGGAATTTCGATTTGCGCCAACCGATCAGAATGTAGGTGTTTAAGCGTTGCAGCAGTAACATATCTTGCTTCTGCCTGATTACGAACTATTTTACTTCCTAAAACCGCGAACAAAAAGTATGGGTTAATTAGTTTTTTGTCAAGAACTCGTATACTGATTATTCCAGAAGATATAATGCACTTGTCGCCATCTCTAATCATGCCGACTATTCCTATCTTTCCATCTGTCGTAACAAGTATGTCTTCTGGTTTTAGATCTTGCTCTTTCGAGTAAGCGGCGTAGATTTCTTCATCAACATAGTGATCTGGACTCCGATTTATTACTCCATTAACGATGTTGCCAGTCCTTATGAAAGGAACACCATCGTCCGAGTAATTAACGGAGCCGACCTCATCTCCCTTTCGAATTTCTATGGCGCCGCGTTCCAGTAATTCCCCTATTGTCAGCGTTTTAACACCGAATTTTTTGACTTTGTTTATTTCAGCATGCAAATTAGGTGAATAGCGGCGCGGTATGAAATTAATTCCGTCCTCTAAAGAGGATGATTTGATTGTAAACGTTATTTCACTATCCGTTTTTTCTTCTTCAAATACGCGCTTCCACTCTCTAGTCACAACCTTAAAATCATCTTGCGCTACGGCCTGTCCGCGCCGGTTGTGTCCACATTTTTTTGGAATTGCCATAAAAATTTTATAGTCTACGTCGGATTCTTTTTTCTTGCGCAATATAAGGATGCATGTTTTAGTGCTCGTGTTCGGCTGAAAGGTTTCGGTCGGACAATCAATAACTCCGAGAACATCCGCGTTTTCCAGGATAAAATGCCTAACATAGCCGTCGTCCATATTGCCCAGTAGGCCTTCAGGCAAAACTATAGCTAGTCGCCCGCCGGGTTTCAACAACTGCAGACAACGCTCTATAAACAATATTTGGGGTGGTTGTCTATCCCTAAGTTTAGACGTTTTAGCCCAAGAGCTCCCGCTCTTTTTCCAAACGAACGCTAAATCGTACTGGCTGAGAGTAGTTTGTCCGTGAACCGGTATTTTAGCTCCAAAAGGCGGATTCGTAACAACAACATCGTATTTTCCTAATTTGATGTTTTCCTGAGTTTGTGAATGCCATTCGTTAGGTGATAACAGAGAATTCTCGCAGAATATGCTGCCCCGTCCATCGCCTATCAGAGCCATGTATGCCTTAGTAACTTTTGAGAGGAACTGGTCTTTGTCTATCCCTGAAAAAAAGCGACTAGCGGCATCGCGTTTCTTTGTGGCTAATGTTGTTTCTGACCATTTCTTAATTTTAGCTTCTTCTTCCAGTTTCTTCCAAACATGCTCCAAGGCCACTATAAGAAAACCACCACTGCCACAGGCAGGATCAATAATATATTCGCCAACTTTTGGGTCAAGCATTTCAATGCAGGTTCTAACCACATTTCTCGGAGTAAAGAATTGGCCTTCTTCTCCTCGCAGAGCTGGGCCTATGAAGACCTCGAAAGCGTCTCCGATGACATCTCGCTCTGCAGTTGTAATTTCGTACTTCATTAGGGTGCCGATAACGTAGACGAGAGAATTAGAATCTAGTTTTATTGATTCTGTTGGATCTATCACGTCGCTATACTCTTCTTTTACTTTTTGAAACAACCCGTCTATTCGTCGTTTAACTACCTCCGCGTCCTCGTTTATTCCGACCCTGAATTTGACTTGGTCTGTTGGCGCGGCGTTAATTTCGTCATAAATTTTACAGAATAACAACTTCATTATTTCTTGCGCAATAGGTTCGTCTCTTGTGATGGCCGTAGCATTTCCAGCTAAATAATTGCGTATGTCGTTAAAAACTGCTTTAAGATTTTGCGTTTTTTCCAGGTCTTTTCGTTGGTATAGCCCGATATCTTCAATTCTTTGTCCATTCTTCGGTATATCCGGCGTTTCCACCCAATTAATCGTGCTTGTCTTTTTGTTTATAACTTTTCTAAGAAAGAGGTGTTCTTTTCCGTTAAACCAGACGCCTATTTCTGCGCTAGGAACTAAATTTAAGTAAATATCTAGTTGTTTTCTACCTTCTTTTCTGTCGCTTCTTTTGCACTCTATTATCATTAAGACGTTATCGTATCTTTTTTCTTTGGTGCGAAAAACGGTTATGTCTACCGGATATTTTTCTTCTCCAGACGGCGCCGTTTTGACTCGAAATTGTGGGTGGGTTTGTATTTGTTCTTTGTCGTAACCATAATCTTCCACAAGCATTTTTGAGAAAACTTGTACTGCCTCGACCTCTTCCGGATTCCACTTTATTTTTTTGCCGCTAATATAATCTCTTAGATAGCCGTCTTTTTCTTTTGGTTCAACCGAAACAGATTCTTTTTCTGGTGCGTATTCAGGCATAAAATCCCCCTCTAACCGTAAATTCAATTACATTTCATTAATTTCTTTCAAGCTAGTTAACCCGCGCGAGCTTATTATTAAGTGATCTAGCAAGTTGACTCCTAGTAATTCGCCAGCTTTTTTTAATCGGTTAGTAGTCTTCAAATCTTCTTCGCTTGGTGTTGGATCGCCGCTTGGGTGATTATGAACTAGAATAATCGAGGTGGCAGACTCTTTAAGAGCAGCTTTGAAAACTTCCCGTGGGTGAACAAGGCTGGCGTTTACGGTGCCGATCGAAACGTCTTGAATCTTGATAATGTGATTGCGCGAGTCGAGGAGCACGACCTTAAACACTTCTTTGTCGAGGAAACGCATGCTTGGTCCAAGCAACGCGGCGACATCCGCGTCAGTCTTGATTGCATCACAGTTGTTCGGTTTGGTTGCCGCAAATCGTTTGCCTAGTTCGAAACAGGCTTGGATTTGAGTGGCTTTCGCTGGCCCAATTCCGTTTGTTTCCTGTAATTCAGTGAGGCTAGACGAGAATAATGTAACGAGGTTGCCTTCGCTTTTAGCTAAGAGTTTCTGGGAAACGTTGATGACTGTTTCGCCTTCGACTCCCGTTCGCAAGATTATCGCAAGGAGTTCAGCGTTGGACAAAGCTTCAGCGCCGTGCTTTGCGAGGCGCTCTCTTGGTCGTTCTTCTACCGGCAGGTCTCGAATCGTCAAGCGTTGAACTACTTCCATTTAACGCCGCCTCCACAAACTTCGAGCAGGAAGCAACTGCGCCCGAGTTTTAAAGCGAAACGGAGGCACGGTTCCGGTGAAAATTAGTTAAGCGTATATGTGATTGAGCATTCTTATCGTTAGTTTGATGATGATATCCGCATCATCAAAAGCAACTTCGCTGAAATCATGAGCAAGGACCTTCCGCTTTATTCGCATACCGGTAATAAAATGATAATTCATCTGGTCCAGTATGCCATCATTTTTCGCCTTTTCGATTAAATTGTTGAAATCATATTCGCCATACTTATTCTTTAGAGCCAGTTCAACAGTCAAGATTGAAAAAAAGGCGGATGCCCTAAAATAGCCCGCAAGAAAAAGATTATACGCGTCTGTGAAATTCGAATAAACTTTCGTGTCATCCTTAAATTTAGGGGTGACGTGCGGTTCTCCAAGCGATGTTTTTCTTTTTTCAATCTCAGCTTTTTGTGCGCGATAATTCTGTAACTCTAGAACGTCTGTTTGTTTTGGGGCAGCAAGAATCGCGCCAATTATTCCGCCAATAACAAGAGCTTCTGCTTGCTTACTCATATTTATTGTCACCTGCCTTATTCTGTTCATATAGCTTTTTTCTCATTTAGCGCGCTCAAGTAAATTCTTCCTTCTTCCTCTAGGCGCTGGAGGCTCTCAATGGCTTTTGCGGTTTTCGCGTCGAATACGCCTTCCGCTAACGTCTGCTTCAAGAGAGATTGGCTCAAGTCGGATACCGCAAGCCATTTTCCGCTCTTCTTTATGATTGCGTCAAGCTTCTCCCGTTCTTCAGTTCCCTTCGCCGGCAAACGCTCAACTTTTCCTAGCTTTATTTTGAGTTGACAATCCTTCCCAATAATGACTTCCACGCCTTCTTTCTTGGCGTAAGCGAAAACTGCTTGCTTCAAATCATCGAGTTTGACCGCGATTTCCTTTTCTTTCGCCTTGAGTTCAGAGTATTTCGAGGCGAGTTGGACTCCGGAGTCTTTCGCGAACTCGTTTTCTTTAAGGAATTCAACGCGCAACGCGTGCTTGTGCTTCGGACACAACGCGACGAAACCACACCAATCGCACAACGCGCTCTCGACAGCCGGAAAATCGTTTCTCGCTTCCGCTCGTTCAATACGCTTAATGACTGCAACCGCTTCCTTCTTGACTTGGTTGATGGCTTTCTTGCTTCGCTTGCTTTCCAAGTCTTTGTTGAAGGCGACGTAGTGCCAAATTAGCTTGACTTTCTTCGCGTCAGCGTAATCCGCTTGAACGCCTGCTTGGTACAACGCGAGCTGTCTGTCCTCGTCAAGTTCCTTTTGAGTGGGTAGGTGTCCGCCGGTTTTGTAATCGTGAATCTCGTAAAACCCGTTTTTCGCGCACGCTAACCTGTCGATGTAGCCTTGAAGCTTGTAACCCTCCCCCAAATCAACTAGAACCCGCTTTTCGAGGGCGATGGTGACGGCGTCGTCGTTTACGAACACTCGCTCGTAGTAATTTTTTATCATTTCGCGGCCTTTGTTGTAGTAATCCTTGGGTTCGAGTCCTTCGCGAACGATTTGAACGCCTTCACTCCAGTTTTCTTTCCACTTTTTGTCGAAGTAGGCGTAGACTTCGTCAAGCGTCATGGTTTTGCCGTTCTTCTTGTTGAAGTAAGCGCGCTCAAACGTCTCGTGAAACCTGCTCCCGAGAAACGCCTCGATTCCTTCGAGTTCTTCGTCAGGGTATAGCCTGTCGATGTAGTGGTACTTGTAGCGCAACGGGCAAGACTCGAAAACCCCGAGACGAGAATGAGAAAACAACGGCATAACCAAATCACGTTAGACTCGCGCCTTCAGCAAATCATCCAGGGTCTTGCTTCGAGCATCTAATAGTTTTGTAAGCGTAGTGAATCTTCCGCCCCAAATATTCATGTTTTGCTTTCCTCGAGTAAGTCGGTTAGTCAATTCTATCGGCGGATTAATGTAAATTACTTCAGGGTATACTCTATTAGCTGAATAGTAGCCTTTTGGCAGTTTTCTTCCAGATACGTCATAAACTATTTTCCTAACTTGTGCCAAATATTTTAGCTCTTTCACGGGGTCGGAAACATAAAACGCTACGAATTGAGCCGGTTGATAGACGCTCGCCCCGGGAGGTACCAAAACACCTTTTCGTTTTATGTAATCCATACACTTGGGTTCTTCTACCACAACCAAGACTTCTTTCAAATCTTCCAGCTTGTATTCTTTAGGGTTGATTTCTCCTTCCATAGTATGTTTCCACCTCTCAAGAAAATAGTTAAACAAGAATTCTTTGCCTTTCGTTTTCTTGGCCGCAAGAAGGGCATTTAAAACATCCTTCCAAAGCAAGTTAACTGCCTTGCTACGAGAAAAACCAGTTTTAGCCGCAGCCGAACGCAAAATCTCGTTTTCTCGTGAAAGAGTAATCAAAACCAATCTTTTTTCCTTAAATTTTTTGGTGGCTAGTTGCTTCAAGTACTTACGCAGTTGGTGCTTGGTCACACCGGCTGTAATTTTCACTTCAATGTAAACCAAAAACTCGTTTTTCAAAGAAATAGTAAGGTCCAAACGATTTTCTTGTTCTTGAACTTGCGTTTCTATTTTGACGTGCTTAGCGTTCCTTGAATCTAGTTTAATGCCAACTTGTTTTAAGAAAGTGGAAAGCAATTCATCATCGTTTCCCAGTAATGCGCCGAAACTAGCGGTCAGCTGGTCTTCTTCCACTTCGGAGAATTCTCCTATCAAGCCGAAAATATTTTTAGCGTCCAAAAAATCAACCTTCAAACTACCACAGAAGTCAACTTGTTCTCCGTCTTCAACTCTTTTTCGCTAGTTTTTTTAATTCTAAAAACGATAATACTTCTTTAAGCGGTTTTTTGTTTTCCTCAAGAGTGATGTATCCTAGCCAGTTTCTTTGTTTCACCGAATCTTGAATTTTTTGATTTACGTTTCCTTTTTCGGACAATTTATCGTAATTAATTATTGCCGCCTTCAGGTTTTTACTCTCGCTTCTTATTCTTTCAATTTTTCCTATCGCTTTATAGAACGTTTCAAACGAATCGGTGAGATATGTTTTTATTTCGATTACTGCGAACGGGTTTCCGTCTTCATAGCCTTTCTCGTTTTCATAAATAACTATATCCGGCCTGACTTTGCTTTTTTTAACTTTCGCGTTGTGAGTTAACACCGTGCCGTTGTTTTTTGAAACAAATTTGTATACCTCGCCGTCAGCAATTTGCTTGGAATCAAAATCGTTGCCGAGCAAGTGAATCAAAAACCTAAGAACTAGTAATTCCGAAAGTCCAGTGAACCCACTCGAACTGCCTTTTCCTTCACGGTTTTCTTTAACAAAATGAACAAAATCAGCATAACTGCGGTAAACCTCGTCGCAGGACATGTCTTCGTATTTTTTTTCCATGTACGAATCTATGGCTTTGAAAAAAGTTTCTCCGAATTCGCCTATTTTTGTTTTGCTCAAGAAACTCACTCCAACCAAACAACGATAGCTTACAGCAGCGCGAGTCTTACAGCTACGATCAGCTTGTTCTATCGGTTAACGAAACCATTCACCTTAAGCTCCCGCAAGTGAAAATAAGCCACGCCCTTAACCCACCATTAGGAAATACCAAGAAGAAGCTGGTTTAAAATACCGACTTCACGTGCGCCTAAAGAGAATCCCACAGTGATTTACCGAAGCGATCCATCCATTTTCGTTTACGCTTTTCCTTATCAAGTAAGTTTTGCTCAGTGCTATATTGCGACTGGGTAAGAATGCGTTCTTTTCGTGCTTGTTCCGTCCTGATTTTTAGTTTCTCTCTTTTGAGTTGCTTGTTTACCAAATCTTTAGCCGCCTTGATACTCCACCGCCATACTACAAGGTAAACGGCTACCCCCAATCCTACGAGCAACCAACCGGAGATAAGCTGATTTGAAAGAAGAAGAAACACGCCGCCTAATGCGATTACTGCGGGGGTGGCGAGTTTTCCAATTTTGATTAAATTTACTTCAAGCAATTGCAAATCACTCGGTTAGCAGACGGCATCAAAAACGCTTACCTCAATTCTCCTTTCGGCAGCACGGCCGGCTTGCATACGCGCAAGTATTTGCAGTGCGTGCACCGCCGCAAATCGTTCGCTTGAGGAAAAT
>CAZOKY010000004.1:0-27655 GCA_964580705.1 Microcaldota archaeon
TGCCGCTCTCTTTTTGTTCGCGGTCCGCGACGCTGCCGTCCTTGTTCGAACGCGGCCTGCCGGTTTGAGGGTCGCGGCGGAACGTCACGCCCATCTCGCGCAAGAAATCATGCATTCCCTCGCGCTGCCCCAACGGCGCGCCTGCAGCGCCGTGTTTTCCAGCCACGCCGGTGAACAAAAGAATTTTGTCGCTGACGGCGTCGATGAAAAGCAAATCGTGATCCACCACGAAGCAAGGCGTGGATTTCGCTTCGCTCGCGTGCTTGATTAACTCGGCTGCTTCCAGGCGTTGTTCGACGTCGAGGAACGCGCTGGGCTCGTCGATCAAACGCAAGTCGCAGTCTTGCGCGAGAGCGAGCGCAATCGAGAGGCGTTGCAACTCGCCGCCGCTCAACTCTTTGACTTTCTTGTCGAGCAAATCCTCGATTTCGAGTTTACGCTTAATCTCGCCAAAACCGTCCGGAGGATTAGTCATTGCTTTGGCAAAGAGTTCGCGCACCGTACCCGCGAAATCACTCTTCAAATACTGCGGTTTGTAAGCAACTTTCTTTTTTGGCAGTGCGGCATCGCCATCGCTTTTCTCTACGCCCGCGAGGAGTTTCACGAAAGTGGTTTTGCCTATCGCGTTCGGTCCGAGTACGCCGACGGTTTCAGCGAAAACCTCGCCGCCGTGAACAGTCAAAGCAAACTCGGAATATTTTTTCGCGAGCGAGGGATAAGAGAAAACTTTCTCCCTGCGCGCGTTGCCGTCGGCAGGCGCTCGCGCGTGAAAATGAATCGAGTGGTCGCGGAAGCGCACGTTTTCCTCGCGCAGGAAACCGTCGAGGAACTCGTTGATTCCAACGCGCGTGCTCTTCGGCTGGCTTACGACGCCGAAAGCGCCTTTCTCCCCGTAAAGCACGCAAACGTTGTCACTCAAGTAATCAAGAACCGCGAGATCGTGCTCGACAACGACCACGCTTTTCCCGTGCAAGTCAGCCAACGCCCTAATACCCTTGGCAGCCAAGAGGCGTTGCTTGACATCCAGGAAGCTTGAAGGCTCGTCGAAAAAGTAAGTCTGCGCATCGCGAACGAACGCCGCCGCGATTGCGGCGCGCTGCAATTCGCCGCCGCTCGCCTCGCTGAGTTTGCGGTGCAAGCAGTTTCCGAGTTCGAATTGCTTGATTGCCTGCGCGTAAGCGCCGCGCTCGTCGTTCTCGCGAACGAACGACTCCACGCTCTCATCCGGATTCGCAGCAGCGATTTCATCAACGTACTGCTGCTTCGAGACAACGCTCCTTTCTTCTTTCGAGGCCGTAAAGAATTGGGTTGCGGCAGGAGGCAAAAACGAACGCAACTCCTTTTGAGTAAGGTCATGACTGAAAACCCCGAAATTCGGAGCGAGCGCGCCGTCAAGCAAGCGCAACAGCGTCGTCTTCCCGATTCCGTTCACGCCGATAACGCCCGTCACGCTCTTCTTTTGGGGAAGAAGAAAGCCGAACAAGCGGAACGAATTCTGGCCGTACTGGAAGAAAGGCGCGCCGAGCGCGTGCGGAAGATTCACGATTTTAATCGCGCCGAACGGGCATTTTTTCGCGCACAACCCGCAACCCACGCACTGTTCCTCGTCGATTACGGGAAACTTCTTTTGCTTTTTCACGTGTTCCCCGCCGCCGAGCGCAGCAGCCTTCGTTTTCTCGTCGTCCTTGGGTATGCTTATCGCTCCGCCTCCCATGCGCTTGACGGGGCACACTTTCACGCAAGCGAAACCGCACTTGAACGAATCGCACTTCGAAAAATCGATTACCGCGATTCGCGAACCGCGCGAAGAACGCTGCGCTTCCTTCTTGACAGTCATTTCAAATCACGAAGCGTTAATAGTGACGAAACTGGAATTAAAAACGAGGCGTTGACAGGCTTTGAAGGCAACGGGATTGATGGCGAAAGCGTTGCGCGTCAAATCAACAAAATGAGCACGCCTAGGAGAATGAGAATCAACCCGAGCCACAACAAGCCGCCGATTAGGAGATACGAAAGAAAAGCCATCAACACCGAGCCGCTTGCCGCCTTCGGCGCGAAGAAAAGAAGCCACTCGGCGACGACAATGAGCACGCCCACGACGAGCGCCCCGATTCCAAGCTTGCTTACCACGAATCATTCACCGCAGTCTTCCACGCGAAGCCAGTTAAAAAACCTTGTTTTTTAAGCCGAACGCAGCAAAACTAGTGAAAGCACTACGCGGAAAAAACACGCGATAAAAAAACGGTGCGCGAAAAATGAAGGCGAAAATCAACGAGGAAGAAGCGACTATCCGCCTCGAACCCGAAACGCTGGAAGACTTATGGGTCGTGACGAGGCTAGCGCAAGCCGGAGACACCGTCATAGGCACCGCCTGGCGGCGCTTCAAGGCGCGCGACCTCGAGCGCGCGGAAAGCGGCGAGAAAAAAAGGATTAAAGTCGAGTTGAGAATCGAGAACGTCGAGTACGCCGAGTCAGCCAACAAAGTCAGGCTCACCGGCGTCATCTTGCGCGGAGAACCGCAGGAATTCGCCCCGGCAGGAGAACACCAAACCATCGACGTCGAAATCGGCACGCGAGTTGAAATCAAGAAGAAAGAAGGAAAAATCGGCGTCTTCGAACGCAAAACGCTGGACGCGGCGCGCAAACGCGCGACGCGCATCGACGCGCTCATAATCGCGCTCGACGACGAAAGCGCGACGCTAGCGCAATTAACGCCGAGCGGCGTGCGCTTCACTTATGAAATCGAGAGCGAAGCCAGCAAACGCGACCCGAAATCGTACGCTGAATTCCGCAAGAAATACTTCTCCGAAATATTGAAAGCGTGCGAAGCCGCTGCGGCGCGCGGCGCGCGCTTGATAGTCGCGGGCCCAGGTTTCGCTAAAGACGACTTCCGGAAATACGCGGAAAGGGCGAACTCCGACATCGCGAAACGCATTTCTTTGGAGACGACGAGCAACGCGGAACGAAACGGAGTCAACGAACTCGTCAAACGCGGCGTAGCGCAAAAACTCCTTGGGGAGCAGAAGCAAACGCTGGAATGGGAAAAACTCGAAGAACTCAAAAAACGAATAGCGCGCGACGGTTTGATAGCGTACGGAAACGACGAAGTCGAACGCGCAGTTGAAGCGCGGGCTTGCGACGAAATACTCGTCCTCGACGAAATCCTGCGGAAAGACGGGAAAGCGCAACGCGCAGTCGAACGCGCGGAACGCGGCGGCGCCAGCGCTTTCATCTTCGACTCGCGAAACGAGGCGGCACGCGAATTCGCCGCCTTCGGAATAGCTTGCTTTTTACGCTACAAACTGTGAAGCAAACCGCTCGAACGCGCCGCCCCCAACCAAAGCCGTTTTCAGCGACGTTCAGCAGTAATTAGAGACCTTGAACCCTGCTTGGCACAACGCGCGCGCCGCCACGCCCGCCGCCCTCGGCTTCAAAACAACGCGCACTATCGCGCGCCTGGCGCGGTTCACGTCCACGAAAACCGTGTCGATGTCGACTTGCGAGCGCGCTAGCACGGCGCTGACGTCCGCAAGCAAGCCAATCCTATCCCGCTCGACAATCGTCAACTCCATTCACGCTCACTTCCCCCCACAAAACCCGAAAAACGAGTTGCGCGAGATTTCGAACAGCATTCACACTCAACTTCTAAAAACAAACGGCGCGAAAAAACGCGAAAACGGCGCTGAAACGGCGCGACCGCCCGAAAAACCTCCCCTAAAAGCGCGCGGAAAAACAGGGGAGAATTAAAGAGGAACACCCCCTGCCTGCAGCCCCTGTTTCCGCGACACCACAACGGTTTTCCACGGGAGCGAAACTACCGCCCCCAACCACTTAAACAAAAGACGAAAAAACATATATACTTTTCGGTTTTCAGTATATTTTGTTCAAATTTGAACAAAGACTATAAACAACGTTTTGCGCGCGTTTTTTGGGAACGTGGTTTTAACGCCGGCGTTACGGCGCGGACCGCTCTCCAGCCCTCCCGCCTAAACGCTTTCTGAATAACGTGCGTAAACGCTTATAAATTGTGGGAACATAACCCCGTTCTCATTAACGAAAATTAGTAAAACTTCTCTCAAAAATCGTTTTTCCAGGTGGGTGTGAATGGTTGCGAGCGTGTCAGACGCAGTAATCGAAGTACTCGAAAACATGTATTTCCTGAAGCCGGCCCTGCGCCTCGACTTGATTAATCACTCGGCGCTCGCGCGCGTAATCAAGCCGCTCGTCGAACAAAAAGTCGCTGCGCCGGTTGAACTGGAAACCATAATCATGGCGATACGCCGCAACACGCACGTGCTCACGCGCGAGTCGTGCCCGTCCGTCTTCGCGGTTCTGAAGGACGCGAAAGTCGAATTGCGCACGGGCTTCGCGTTCGTAAAACTCAAGCGCAAACCCGCGGTTTACGAGCAAGTCGCCGACCTCGTCAAGAATTTAAACAACGAGGAAGCGGAAAACAGTTACGTCATCCAACGCGTAGACGAAATATCGATTATCATTCCGGAAGACGTGCTCGCCGAACTCGAGCGCTTGCCTGCCGTGAAAAAAGACAAGAGCGTTTTCATCGAGAAAAGAGGGGACCTCGCCGTGCTCACGCTGACTCTGCCCGTCGTCTCGCTCGACGTCCCCGGAATCTACGCGTTGCTCACGACGCAACTCGCCGACGTCGGCGTCAGTTTGATGACGACGGTCGCGTCGTTCACGCGCGTCTCGTTCGTTTGCAGCGAGCAAGACGCGCCGCTCGCCTACGAAAAAATGAACAAACTCATCCGCGAAAGCAAAACAATGTCGGAGTCTTCCCTCTGAAAACCGGGACTGGAAGAAGAAAATCGAGAAACCGGAAAACTGAAAACCGTAATTCGAATAAAAGTTGTGAAAAAGATGGCGTTAAGCGTTTCCGACGCGGTAATCGAAATCCTTGGAGGAATGCACTTCCTGCGCACCGCCATGACCCTCGATTTGATCAATTACTCGGCGCTGGCGCGCGCCATACGGCCGCAAGTCGAAAAAAAAATGAACGGTAAAGTCGAACTCGAAACAATAATAATGGCGATACGCCGCAACGCCCACGTTTTGACCGCCAAAAAAACCGCGGCCGTATTCGACGTCTTAAAGGAAAGCAAAGTAGACTTAGTCACGGGAATGTGTTTCGTCAAACTCAAGCGCTCGCAAATCGTTTTAGAACAACTCCTCGAATTCGCGAAAACCGTGAACGCCGAACAAATGGAGAGCCTGTACATAATCCAGCGCGTCGACGAAATCGCGATAGTCATGCCGGAAACGCTTATCCCGAAACTCGAGAAAATGCCGGTGATTAAAAAAGACCCGGAAACAATCAAGGAAAAGCAGGGCGATCTCGCGGCAATAACCGTGCGCCTGCCTTCGTTCACCGTGGAAGTGCCGGGCGTTTACGCGTTGATAACGAACTCGCTTTCGGATTTGGGCGTCAGTTTGTTGACTATTCTCGGCTCGTTCGGCCGCTCGTCATTCGTTTGCAGCGAAGAAGACGCCCCGCTCGTGTACGACAAAATCAACTCTTTAATCCGCGAAAGCAAGGAAACCGCGAAACTCAACGAACAATAAGCCGAAAAAAGAAAAATAAAAAAAGCGGACGCGTTCAATTCGACGGACTCTCAACTCTTTATTGACTTGCCTGCCAGCGCGAGTTGCGCGAGCAACGCTTCCAGCTGCACTCGCTCGTTAGCGCCTTCACCGATTCGGAAATCGTACTCGCCCACGCGTTCGACTAGCGCGACTTTCGCTTCGTCGTTCACGTCGAGCGCCACGACCTCGCGGTAAACTTGCGCGATGACGTCTTCGCCGCTCAAACCGTAGCGAATCATCAAATCGTCGAGAAGCACCCGCGCCTTCAAAAACTCGCCTTTCAAAGCCATGCGCACCATTTCACCGACTTCCTTCGGTTTCGCGCGGCTGGCAACTTTATAAACTTCTTCTTCGCTCACGCTTTTTTCGCCTAAACCGCTCGCGCCTTGAATGACGTTAATCGCTTTCCGCGCGTCACCGTCCGCGACGTAGACGACGGCGTCAACCGCTTTCTCGTCGAGCTTCAAGCCTTCGCCGCCCGCAATGTGCGCGATGATTTTGCGCACGTCTCCTTCCGCGAGTCGCGGGAAACGAAAGACGGCGCACCTGCTTTGAATCGGCTCGATTATGCGCGACGAGTAGTTCGCGCTCAAGACGAAGCGAGTGTTCCCGGAAAACTGCTCCATCGTGCGCCGCAGCGCTTGTTGCGCGTCGCCGGTCATGGCGTCGCACTCGTCGAGTAAAATGAGTTTGAATGAAACGTCGCTGAGCGGCAGCGTTCGCGCGAAATCCTTGATTTTGCCGCGCACGACATCAATCCCTCTTTCATCCGACGCGTTCAACTCCATGAAGCATTGCCCGAGCGCGTCGCCGTACAACTCGCGCGACATCGCGATTGCGCACGCGGTTTTCCCGCTGCCGGGCGGCCCGCAAAACAGTAAGTGCGGAAGATTCTTCGAGTGCACGAACGCCTCCAACCGCTTCGTAATGGCGTCGTGCCCGATGACGTCCTTCAACTTGTGGGGACGGTACTTCTCGACCCACGGAATGAACTCGTTTGAATCCTTCGCCACGTTAAACCAACCCACCTAAAAAAGCGTTTGACAAAACTAATAAAAAACTAGGACAACCGTTTACGCGTCCAGTGTTTTTTAAACGATTCGCTTCTCTCGCCGCCCTGCTTCTAAGACAAGCGTTATTTCAAGCGCGTTGCAAGTCGTCGTGCCCGGGGCAAAGCAAGCCCCAACCGAGTTTTTTGATTGAAGCAAGCGAACGCTCGATTGCGCGCATATCCCCGCCCTCGAAATCAGTGCGGCCGAAAGCGCCTGCAGCGAACAACGTGTCCCCGCTGAACAAGATTTTCTTTCGCGCTTCCCAAAAACAAACGCCTCCAGGCGAATGCCCCGGAGTTTCGACAACCGTCAAAACAAACGACCCGAACTTGACTTCCTTCTCTTCAAGCCTAGTGAAGCGCTTGCGCTCCGACTCCGGAATCAAGTAAAAATCCTTCTCGCTCAAGAAAACAGGCACGCTTGCCGGCAACGCGTTCGACGCGGCCAACGCCTTGACGCCGCCAACGTGGTCGTAATGCCCGTGAGTGCAGTAAACCGCTTTCACGACGCCCTTCAACTCCCCGATTGCTTCACGCAGCTGCCGCGCCGTCTGCTCGCTCGAATTACCGCAATCGATGAGCAGCAGTTCCCCGTTCGCGCCTTCGGCGTCGTTCTTCAGGAAAAAGCAGTTGCTGGAAATGTTGTCCAACGCCGCCCAGCCCTTCAAAAAAAACACGTTCGGCGCAACAAGTTCAACCATAAAAGTTTGACACCCGACGAAAAACAAGGGAAAAAGAGGAAAAACAAAGGGAAAAACAATTGAAAACCAAGGGAAAAAACGGCTTTAGGCAACCCCGAATCAGGCCGCCAAATACGACTTGCGCTTTTTCGAAGACGTCCAACACGTCTTGCAGATCAACATGCGCTTCGTCTTCCGAGCGCTCTTACTGCTTTTCTGGCACGAACGGCACAACTTCTTCTTGCAGAAATCGCAAGGCTCGAAGTAGTAATTCGGCTTCCCGCAACGATCGCATTTACTGATTTCTTTCGATTTAGGCATTTTTCACATCACCAAAGTAGTCTAAAAACCACTTTAAACGCAAGGCAATTGTTACGCCTGAAGAGTTATTTAAAACCTTCCGAACGCCGAGCTCGCCAGCCACCCCCTGAAACCAGAAAAAACCGGCGTTCAAACAACGCTTGCGAACCAGCCAAAACTTCGTCAAAAAGCGAAGAAAACACCCCGTTTCTGCGGAATCTTTAAATACTCTAACTGCGTAACTACTTGCAGGTAGTAACTTAAAGGGTTGGCTTATATGAAGTATCTCGACGATCTTTTGCGTAGGAATCCCGTCGGTGTCTGGGAGTTTATGCCTCCGGCGGAGGAACTCGACTGGACGGGCAAACCTCACAACCGCGGAATCGGCCGTATCGACGGTAGCGCGCTTTGGCGCGTGGGGACGCGCAAGGAACTCATTGAATACTACAAGCACATCATGAACGGCGTTTACAAAAACGTTTTGCTCGCACTGGTTTTTCTCGTTGCGACGCTCATTTGTTTTTCCATGTTTACGGTCACTAAAGACTTGACTTACGCACTGGGAGTAGTCGCTTTCGGCGCGTTGTGTTCGCGCCACTATACGAGCGCTTGGGGCGGGTACTCCGGGGGTTGGAGCGATTACGAGCACGACCCCGTGCAAGTGTCGGCGCAAAGCTCTTACGTTCTAAACAAGGGTTTCGGGTTAATATGAAAACGAAGAAGAAAAAGTAGGAGAAAAAGTAGAAGAAAAAAGAAAAGAGAAGAAAAACAGCGAAAAAACATGAAAAAAACATGAAAAAATGAAAGAAACGCGGAAAAAGAGGTTTTGAAAAAACAAGGGGTTTAAGAAAAATGTACGAGCCTTACACGTTTTCAATGTTCTTGCGCAACTACGCGCCGGGATTCCGCAGGCTGGGCAACCCCACCAAAATCCGCGATCCTTACGGCCCGCAGCAAGTCAGAGACAAGAAGTTTACACTCGCTAAAACGAAGGACGAAGTCGTTGAAGAATACTCAATCGTACTGCAAGCGACTTACAAGCGCACCGTGCTCGGAGTCGCCGCGTGGATCGTCGGCGGGTGGGCTTTTCTTCAAACCATGGCTAGCGGAAGCGACGTTTTTCTCGCTCTTTCCGCCGTAGCAGTCGCTTGGGGTTCTTACAAGTTCTGGCACGCGGGAGCCGCGTACTCGAACTACCAGGAATTCGAGTTGCGCCCGATTCTCATGCCTATCGAGGACATGCGCGAGCCGAGCATGACGCCGTACTGGCTCTCCGGCAAAAACAAGCGCAAAATCACTGTTGCAAGCGTCGTAAACGGAGTAGTCGCGAAAGTCAACGGCAACGGCGGCACGCCGAAGGCGCTTGAAGCGAAATCCTAAGCAAATCCTAAGCCAAACACGATTAAAACTAGTGGGAAAAGAAACGAAAAAAAGAGAAAAAAGAAAACGCACGGAAAAAACGCACGGAAGATAGCGTTGGCAGAGCCCGGAAAAAAGGGTTTAGTGAAGGGAAAAGGAAAGGAAAAAAGGAATGCGTAGCGGAGCAAGGCTGTAAAGACGGAGCGATGCTTAGCGGAAGCAAGCGCTGAAAGCAAGAATTGAACGAAAAGAACGAAAAAAAAGAAGCGTGAAAAGAAAAATGAAGACTGTGGATTTGGCGGTTATTCTCGCGTTCGTCGCGATAGACGATTTGCGCAACGCGTTAATGGCTGTCTTGATTAATTCCGACGTGTTCGTGCTCGTAGCCGCGCTTTTAGTCGTTTACGTCATCAACAAAAACCAAGCGACGTTAACTCGCTCTTTAACGCCTTCCTCGCCAACCGGGTTCGGCGCGTTGGGACTCGGCGCGTTGACGGACCCGTTAAAGAAACTCAAGCTCATGTGAGAAAGTCTGGAGGGGGGCGCTTGACGGCAAGCCAACCCAAAACGCTTAAAGCGCTCCCCAGGCTTAAACCAGATTAATGCCCTCAAAAAGATTGCGCGAACGAAAAACGCGTAAACGGATTTTCGTTAAAACGTTCGGTTGCACCCTCAACCAGGCGGACGGCGAGTTAATCGCAACGCTCGCGAAACAAAAAGGCTACTCAATCGTTGATTCCGAAGGCCGCGCGCAAGCCGTAATCGTTAATTCTTGCGGCGTCAAACCCGCAACCGAAGAAAAAATAATTGCTTACATCCAGAAAATCGCGAAAACGAAGCCGAAAAAGAAAATCGTGGTTTGCGGTTGCTTGCCGGCAATCAACTTCAAGCGAGTAAAAACCGCGTTTCCTCAAGCATTTATTTTCGGGGCGGCTTCGCCCGAAAAAGTGGTTGCAGCGCTCGCAAGCAATGCCAAGCCCGTCGTTGATTTGAAGGGCAGCGAAGCAACGACGATAAAATGCCGCGCAAACACGAAAATCAGGCATAACCTCGTTGCGCGCATTCCGATTGCTTACGGCTGCCGCGGAGCGTGCGCGTTCTGCGGAACGCGCGCCGCGCGCGGGCAACTCGCCAGCGTTCCCTTGCGCTCGATCGTGAAGGAGGTGCGTCGTGCGGCGGCGCAAGGCGCGCTTGAATTGCGGTTGACGGCGCAGGACGCTGGGTGTTGGGGTTTCGACTTTAAACCCAAGAAAACTCTTGTCGACCTCTTGAAATCCGTAAACTCTTTGAAAGGCGATTTTCTTTGCAGAGTGGGAATGATGAATCCCGAGCACGCCGCAAAGATGATGCCTGAACTGGCTAAGCAAATCGGGGGACCGCGTTTCTTCAAATTCGTTCACTTGCCGTTGCAGAGCGGTTCCGATAAAGTCCTTAAAGCAATGAATCGCGCATATACAGTCAAGCAATTCAAGCTGCTTGTTAGGGATTTCCGGAGGGCGTTGCCTGATTTGATGATAGCCACGGACGTTATCGTCGGGTTTCCTACGGAAACGGAAGCGGACTTCAAGAAAACCCTTAAAGTAATGCGCGAAATCAAGTTTGACTTGGTTAACGTTTCCAAGTACGGCCACCGGCCAACCGCGCCCGCCAGCCGATTGAAGGCATTACCTGACGGCTTAGTCAAGAAGCGCGCAATCGAAGCGCTGGCTTTAGCGCGCGAAATCGCGGCGCAACGCAACCAAAGATTCGTTGGGCGTTACCTTGACGTCCGCTTTGCTGAAGGCGCGGCGAAAGGAGGCGTGCTCGGGCGCTCGCCGGAGTACGCGCCCGTAATCTCGAAGCGTAACGCTAAGCTCGGCGAAATCCGCCGCGTGAAAATCATTGGCGCAAGCGCGGCATGGCTTGAAGCAACGCCCGCATAATACGCTTTGCGAAAACCCTTTAAACCGACTCGCGATTAACGATTACACGCATTAAGATTGATATAAAAATTATTCGAAAGAGAGGGGATTGCATTGAGTTTAACCGCATTGCTGACGCACGCCTACGAAGCCCACGGCAAAAACTTGAAGCTCATCTCGTTCTTCAGCATACCGTTACTCATCGCTTTCCCGCTATCGTTGTTGCTGCCGAACTTCGTCGCGCTCAGCGGAACGTTCCTCCGCTTCCGCAGCCTCGCGCTCAACTTCACTCCGTTCGACGCGTTATTCATCGCGATAGTGTTTTTTGCGTCGCTCGCGTTGTTCGCGTTCGCGGTAACGGCAATCAACGTCATCATCCGCTCGCAACGAACGCTCAACCGCTTGACTCACAACGAAGTCGAAAAAATCGAGTCCTGCACTTACCGCGTTTTCCTAGTTTACCTCGCCGCGTTCCTCATCATCCTCGCCGCGAACCTCTTGATTTTCGAGACTAGCTTCATGGGAAGCGCCGGTCTAACGTTAGGCGTCCTCGCCACGTTCGTCGCCTCGCTCCTCATTTTGTTCGCCCCGCAAGCCATCGTCATTGAAGATCTCGGAGTTTGGCGCGCCGTCGAGAGAAGCGCGAAAATCATCAAGCACCGCTTTTGGTACTTTGTCTTCTTCCTGCTTTTCGCGGGATTCCTCGTCATACTGAATTCCTTGATTTTCCTGAAACTCGAAACGTGGTTCCTCGGCGCGCGTTACGTCGCACTAGTCACGAACGCGATCTTCATTCTGCCGTTTCTTGAAGTCTTGAAAGTCCAGATTTACTTGAGCAAATACACGATTTTGTGAAACGCCGGTTCAAAAGGGGACGGCGAAACGGAAAAAAGCGTTTTTTTAAACAGAGCCAGCCACTAGATTAACGGTGCCTAATGCTCAAGCCGCTGCAAGCGAAAGTTTTGAAACAACGACTGGCGCAAGACAATTTGAGAGGCAACTTGAGTCCGCAAAACGAGTTGCGCGTCGAAAAATTCGCCGGCAGGCACCACCCGGACTTGGAATTCGTTTTCAAACAAGCGAAAGAACACGGATTTAAAACAAAGCTGACTTCGACCGGGCTTGCTTTAGAGTTGAACGGTGTTCACGTAATGACTGCTGAAACGCGCACCACCCCCGACCGAATCCTCGTAGAAAGATTCATAGTCCACGGCGTCCCGCCGAGAAAACAGTTTGAAAAAATAAAAAAAATCGCGGGATTCATCGGAACGCATTTCGGCGACATCGCGTGCAGGCCGTACAGGGAAACGCTCAAAGAAGCAGCTCAAACACGCCCTTAAACAAAAAAACGCGGTTTCGCCCCGCTCTTTTTTAACCCCACCGCAGAAAACAATTGCATCAAACGCGTCAAGTGAAAAAACGCTAATGGAATTAATCATCGCGGAAAAACCTAATGCGGCAACCAAAATCGCTGCAGCCCTCGCAAGCGCCAGCGGCAAACCGCCGGAACGCAAGACGAAAGGCAAAACTTACTGGTTCGAGTTCGAACGCGACGGCAAACGCATCGCCGTCGCCCCCGCAGTAGGACACTTGTTCGGCATCGCGCCCGCGACAAAAGGAAGCGATTACCCGTTGCTCGACGGCGAGTGGAAGCCCACGTTCGAAATCAACGACAACAACGCTTACGCCAAAGACTATTACGAAAACATCAAGAAACTCGCGAAGCAAGCCGACTCGTTCGTGAACGCGTGCGACTACGACGTGGAAGGCGAAGTCATCGGCGACAACATCATCGAATTCATAGGCAAAACGCGTTCAGCGCGGCGCATGAAGTACTCGACGTTGACGGCGGACGAACTCGAGGAATCGTACGAAAAAGCTTCACCGAAAATCGACGGAGGAATGCGCGACGCAGGCCGCGCGAGACATTATCTCGATTTCGCTTGGGGGTTAAGCATAAGCCGCGCCCTCATGACTGCAGTGCGCCGCGCAGGCGCTTTCCGAATTCTAAGCATCGGCCGCGTTCAAGGCCCCGCGCTCGCGTTACTCGCCGAGAAAGAAAAAAAGATTGCGGCTTTCGTGAGCACGCCGTACTGGCAACTCGTCGCGCTTTACGACGGCGTCGAATTCCTCCACCGCAAACAGCGTTTCGAAGACGAAAAAGGAGCGGACGCGGCGCTTTCGCGCAGCGACAAAGACGGTTTCGTTTCCGCGCTGGAAAAAAAGAAGCTCGTCCTGCGACCGCTGCCGCCGTTCGACCTCACGACGCTGCAGACGGAAGCATACCGTTGCTTTGGCATTAACCCAGCGCGAACGATGCAAATCGCCCAGTCGCTTTACGAAGCCGCGCTCATCTCGTACCCGCGCAGCGCGTCGCAAAAGCTTCCACCGCAACTCAACTTGAAGAAAATCATTACGCAACTTTCATCAAATCCGGTTTACGAGAAGCACGCCAAAGAACTCTTGGACAAAAACCGAACTAAGCCGGCTGAAGGAGAAAAAACGGATCCCGCGCACCCCGCCGTTCACCCCACCGGGCAAAAGCCAGTCGGCTTGAGAGGCGAAGGAGAAAAAGTTTACGACCTCGTCGCCCGCCGCTTCCTCGCGTGCTTCGCGGAAGAAGGCGAGGCGGAAAGAGTCGGCGCGGAACTAACGCTTGGACGCGAAAAGTATTTCGTTCAAGGCGACAGGGTAACGCACGCGGGTTGGATTGATTACTACAAGCCGTACTCGAAAATCGAGGAAAAACAAATGCCCGACTTGCGTTTACACCAAAAACTCACTGTTCAAGAAATCAATAAAGTCAAGAAGATGACTCAGCCCCCCAAGCGTTTCACTCCCGCAAGCATAGTCAGCGAACTCGAAGAACGCGATTTAGGGACGAAGGCGACGCGCGCGGAAATCATTGAAACGCTTTACCGCCGCGGGTACGCTGAAGGAAAAAGCGTTAACGTGACCGCGCTCGGATTGGCAGTCGCCGAGTCGTTGCACAAGCACGCTCCCGAAATCATGAGCGAAGAACTCACGCGGCACTTCGAGAAAGAAATGGAAGCGATTCAAGAAGGAAAAACCACTCAAGAAAAAGTCGTGGATGAAGGCAAGAAGGAAATCGCACGCATTTGCGCCGAGTTCAAACCCCAAGAGGAAACCATTGGAAAAGAATTGCTCGGCGCGGTGAATGAAATGCACCGCAAAGCGGCGACGCTCGGAAAATGCGACAAGTGCGCGAAAGGCGAAATAGTCATCCGCCGAGGCAAATTCGGCATGTTCGCGGCGTGCAACGCTTACCCTGAATGCAAAAACACTTTCCCGGTTCCGCGCGACGCAGCGATTATCGCGACGGGAAAAGTATGCGTTCACTGCAAACTGCCGGTCGTGAAAGTCGTTCGACGCGGCAAGCGTCCGTTCGAAATGTGTTTGAAGCCGGGGTGTGAAAGCAAGGCTAATTGGGGCAACAGGAACCAAGTCAAGAAACCCGAAACGAAAACCGAGACAACGGCGCCCGAAGAAAAGAAAGTTGAAGTTGCGCCCGCGTCCGCAGTTCAACCGTCGCCAACGCAGACTCTTGAAAAGCCTGCGAAAACGAAAAAGCCCGCTGCCAAAAAGAAAACCGCCAAGGCATCGACTAAAAAGGAAAAGAAAACGGCAAAAGCAGTGAAAACAGTGAACGTCGTGAAAGAGGACGTCGCGGATGAAGCAGCAGAGTGAAGAAAAAATCTTTTTCAAGAATTCTCTTGGACAACGCCTAGCAGGAGTGCTTCACTTACCGAAAAAACCGACGGTCAAAGCAATCGTCATTTGCCACGGTTACGCGAGCAGCAAAGACGGGAAAGCTAAGAAACTCGCCGCGTTCTTCTCCAAAAACGGTTACGCGGCGTTGCGCTTCGATTTTACCGGCTGCGGAGAAAGCCAAGGCAAGTTAAAAGGAAATATTTCAACGCAAGAAGTCAACGACGCCCGAAAAGCAATCGACGTTCTCGCAACGCGAGGCTTTAAAAAAATAGGCGTTATCGGCAGCAGCCTCGGCGGACTCGTCGTCGTCAGCGTTGCAGCACTCGACAAACGCGTCAACGCGACGGTCGCTTTGTGCTCACCAGTGCGCTTCGGCGATTACGACGGCGTGGCAAAAGCCAAGAAAACCAGTAAACTTCTTTTCATTCACGGCACCGAAGACGAAGTCGTGCACTACCAGGAATCGCAAGCGTACTACGAAAAAGCCAAACAGCCGAAGAAACTGGTTTTCGTGAAAGGAGCAAACCACCGCTTCTCTAAGCCCCAGCACTTGAAACGCGTCGAACGCGAGGCGGCTGCATGGTTCAACGAATTCCTCAGCGACGACTACGAAGGCGATTTAACCGAAGAAACTTGGAAGCAAATCAAGCGAGGCGAAGCCGATTGCCGCGCTGGGCGGGTTTACTCTACGAAACAAGTTTTAAGGAAACTCGGCGTAAAGTAAACCGGTGCTTTACTTGAAGATTCGGCTTGACGTGCGCAAAACCGTTTGGCAAAACGCCGCCGCGTATTACGACCGCGCGAAGAAAGCGCGAGCGAAAGCCGAAGGCGCGCGCCACGCAATCAAAGAAACTGAAGCCCGCGTGCAAAAAATGCGGTTGGAAGACGAAAAACGCCAGCAAAACGAACTCGCTGTGGCTGAAGAAAAACGCGGAGCAGTAAAAATCAAAGCATTGCGCGAGCACGATCGCGAGTGGTTCGAACGCTACCGCTTCTTCACCACCAGCGGCGGCTTCCTCGTCATCGCGGGAAAAGACGCGAAACAAAACGAGACGCTAGTCGCGCACCACCTTGAAGACAACGATTTGTTCCTGCACGCCGACGTACACGGCGCGCCCGCCACCATAATCAAGAACGGAGCGAACGCGCAAACGCCGGCGAGCGAACAAGATTTGCGGGAAGCCGCACAGTGGGCGGCGTCGTATTCCAGCGCTTGGAAGGCGGGAAGCGGCGCGTGCGACGCTTACGCAGTCAAAAAAGAGCAGGTAAGCAAGTACTCGCACGGAGAATACGTGGCTAAAGGCGCGTTCGTCATACGCGGCGTTCGGCAATGGTTCAAGAACACCGAGCTCGCGATGTTAATCGCCAAGAACGAAGCAGACTTAATCGAGGCACTGCCCGCTGTTCACGCTTCCGCACCGAAAAACTCGGTTAAAGTCAAACCCGGCGCAACAAAGAAAAGCGAGGCGGCGAAGCAAATCGCTTTGAAATTCGGTTGCGCGCCCAGCGACGTGGAAAAACTGCTTCCCGGCGACTGCGAAATCAAGTGAAAAACAAGGGAAAAGCAGGCGAAAACAAAAACCTTATTATTACGTTCCGCGTAACGCTTAATTCCAACGCGTTACAACGCATTCAAGCGAGTCCAACGAGTTTTTAATAAACCAAGCAACCCTACTCGTAACAATCCGTAAAACGGCGCATCGCGTTAATCAAATTTACTGGAAAGGTGAGAACTCCAAATGCCTGAAGAACTCAAAGAAGTCACGCTCAAAGTAGCGGAAGCGCTGCAAATCGATTACGCCAAACGAATCGTCCGCCTCGACGCCAACGCACGCAAAATATTAGGTGTTACAACCGGCGACGTCGTCGAAATCAAAGGCAAAAAAATCACGGCAGCCATCGTGCTACCCGCTCACCCGCAAGACGAAGGCCTCAACATAATCCGAATGGACGGAATCCTGCGGCAAAACACGAGCGTGGGACTCGGCGACTCCGTACGCGTAAAGAAAGCGGAAATCAAGGAAGCAAAGAAAATCGTTCTCGCGCCCAACCAGCCCACGCGTTACGCGCCGGGCTTCGAACAATTCGTCAAGAAAAACCTCGTAGGCAAACCGTTAAGCAAAGGAGATTTGCTTTCAATCAACGTTTTCGGCACGTCGTTCCCGTTCGCAGTAGCGCAGACGGTTCCCGTCGGTCTCGTGCTCGTCGGCGCGCAAACGAACCTCGAACTCCGCGAAGAACCAGTCAAGGAATTAGGCAAAATCGCGACGATTTCTTACGAAGACATCGGCGGACTCAAAGACGAAGTCTTGAAGATTCGCGAGATGGTCGAACTTCCGATGCGCCACCCCGAACTCTTTGAACGCTTGGGAATCGAACCGCCGAAAGGCGTGTTGATTTACGGCACGCCAGGCTGCGGCAAAACCTTGCTCGCGCGCGCAGTCGCCAACGAAAGCGAAGCCCACTTTATCACGATAAACGGACCCGAAATCGTGTCAAAGTTCGTGGGCGAAGCCGAAGAGCGCCTCCGCGCAATATTCAAGGACGCGGAAGAAAACGCGCCCAGCATCATTTTCATCGACGAAATCGATTCAATCGCGCCCAAACGCGAGGAAGTAACTGGAGAAGTCGAGAAACGCATCGTGAGCCAACTACTCTCATCAATGGACGGATTGAAAGGCCGTGGGCAAGTCGTAGTAATCGCTGCAACGAATCGCCCGAACGCAATCGACCCCGCGCTTCGCAGGCCCGGACGCTTTGACAGGGAAATCGAAATCGGCGTCCCCGACAAAATCGGCCGCAAGGAAATCCTCCAAATCCACACTCGCGGCATGCCGCTCGCCGAAGACGTTACACTCGACGATTTGGCGGCGCACACGCACGGATTCGTAGGCGCCGACCTCCAGTCGCTGACGAAGGAAGCCGCAATGAAGGCGTTGCGGCGCACGCTCCCGAAAATCAAACTCGAAGACGAGCAGATTCCGCAAGAAATACTCGAATCAATGCGCGTTACCGCCGCAGATTTCCACAACGCGCAACGCGAAATCCGCCCCAGCGCGCTACGCGAAGTATACATTGAAGTCCCGAACGTCAAGTGGGAGCAAATAGGCGGACTCGAAGAAGCGAAGCGCGACTTGAAGGAAGCAGTCGAGTTGCCGCTCAAACGCCCCGAAGCGTTCACCCGCCTCGGAATACGCCCAGCACGCGGAATCCTGTTGTACGGACCGCCCGGAACCGGAAAAACGCTGTTGGCGAAAGCAGTCGCAACCGAAAGCGAAGCCAACTTCATCGCGATTCGAGGACCAGAACTCATCTCAAAATGGATCGGCGATTCGGAAAAAGGCATTCGCGAAGTATTCCGCAAAGCCCGCACCGCCGCACCCACGATTATTTTCTTCGACGAGATTGACGCGCTCGCGCCGTCGCGCGGCGGCGGAGAAGACGGCGGAACGCACGTCATGGAACGCGTCGTAAACACGCTGCTCGCGGAAATGGACGGATTGCAGGATTTAAGCGACGTCGTCGTCATCGGCGCGACGAATCAACCTCACCTCCTCGACCCCGCGCTGCTGCGCCCCGGGCGTTTCGACAAGCTAGTTGAAGTGCCCGCTCCCGACGAACCGGCCCGCCTCTTAATACTCCAAGTCCACACGAAGAAAATGCCGTTAGCGAAAGACGTCGACTTGAAGCCAATCGCTAAAAAGACGGAAGGCTACAGCGGCGCGGACCTTGAAGGACTCGTGCGCGAAGCCGGAATGATCGCATTGCGCGAAAACCTCGCCGCGAAAGAAGTCAAGGCCGCGCACTTCGCGAAAGCGCTCGGCGCCGTGCGCCCAACGCTGTTGTTGAAGAAAGCGGAAGCGCAAGCCGGCTACGGCTGAAAAATAAAAAAAATAAAGCAATAAAAGCGAAGCGAAACAAAAAAATAGATTCCCGAAAAACAAGGCGAAAACCTAAAAATGAATTTGCGAATCGCCGCAAACGCGGCAATGCTGTGCGTCACGCTCGCGCTAATAGTCTACGGAATGAGCGGTTGGATAAACGCGTCGCTCTCGCTCAACGGAAGCGCGCTAGGCGGCTTGCTCGGCGACGCGTGGAAGCTCCTCGCCATAGCAATCGCGCTCGCAATCGCCGCGGGCTACGCTTGGCCGCGCGTGCGAGGCATCCGCCGCGGAGACACGCTCATAACGTTCGTGCGCCGCCACCAGCAAACCCCGATGGGCGTCGCCACGTTCAACGAACCGTTGTTCGTGACGGCTTTGGAAAACGGCCGCGCGGGAGCGAAAATACGCGTGCAATTACAGAACGGTTCCCTCGCGGAAGGAATAGTCGAAGAATACGCGGGCACGCTCTCCCCGTCAACGATTCGCTTGACTGAAACCGAGAACGCAGGCGCAACAAGCGAAGCGGAAGTGCGCTTCGAAGGCGGAAACGGCGGCAACGGCGGCGCGCACGGCGGAACTAAGAACAAGAAAAACAAAGGCAACAATCAAAACAATTACGGGGAAAAAGAAAACTGAAAAAATAAAATTAAAAAAAACAAAACTGAAAACCGAATCGTGAAAAAATGGCTAACAAAATCGGGATTTTTTCTTTCAGCGCAATCGAAGTAGCGCACTTGCTAGCAAGCGTAATCACGATTGCATTTGCTTTCTCCTTATTCAAAGGAGAAGGACTCGGATTCGACCCAAACCAATTCTTCATAGTCCTAATCGCCGTCGGCAGCGCGTTCATACTCCACGAACTAGGCCACCGAACCGTCGCGCGCTCGTACGGCGTCCACAGCGAATACCGCGCTTGGACGTGGGGCTTGTTCCTCGCAATCGTAATGGCGTTCGCAACCCGCGGCACATTCGTATTCGCCGCGCCAGGCGCAGTCTACATCTTCGGCCGCGTCACCCGCGAACAAAACGGAAAAATCTCGATCGCCGGTCCCGCAACGAACTTCCTCGTCGCAATCGTCTTCCTTGCAGTCTATCTCGCGTTCCCCACTCTCGCCGACATCGCTTTGATGGGCGCTTACATCAACATAATCCTCGGCGCCTTCAACATGTTTCCATTCGGCCCGTTAGACGGCCACAAGATTTACGCTTGGAACAACCGCGCGTGGGGCGCGTTATTCGCCGGATTCGTCGTCCTCCTCTTCGCGATGGGCGGAATCTAGACGCGCACGCCCTCTGCCTTACATAAAAAAAATTCAACGGCAGAGTAGTCACAAAACGTTTATAAACACTTTACGCCTAGCAATAAAACGCCGAAAAAAACGGCTAAAACGAAAAACAACGTATTGTGGTTCACGGCGCCGCGCTGGCGCCACATATAGTGGTTTCAAAGCAAAAATAGCGGCAAGCTAGCATACTGTTTTTTCGTCGTTTGACGATAAAAAAACCGGTAAAACGCGTGGTTTTGCGGGGTTTGCTGGCGTCACCCGTTTTTCGCTTTTGAACGAAGGGCAGCTCAAAGGGTTGAAAGAAAAAACGGCTGGGTTAAAACCAAGTTTGCAAACGAAGTTGAGAGAGGTCGGGAAAAAATGAAGTGTCCTTATTGCGGTAACGCGGAAACAAGCGTCGTCGATTCTCGCGACGCCGAAGGCGACGAAAAAACGCGGCGCAGGCGCGAATGCAAGCAATGCGGCAAACGATTCACCACGTACGAAGAAGCCGCGATGGAACTCTTCGTCATCAAAAAAAGCGGGAGACGCGCGCCGTTCGACCGCAAAAAAATCAAGAACGGAGTCGAACACGCGTGCTTCAAACGCCCAGTAAGCGAAGAAAAAATCGACGCGCTCGTAGACGAAGTAGAACGAGAATTGCGCTCGCGCGACGTCAGCGAAATTCCCAGCCGCGACATAGGCGAGCTCGTCATGGACAAACTGCGCACGTTCGACGACGTCGCCTACATTAATTTTGCGAGCGTTTACCGCCAGTTCCGCGACCTCACGCAGCTCGAACGCGAAATCAAGGCGTTGAAAGTCATTCGCGAGGAAACCGACGGAGAAGCGAAAGACTCCACCGACTTCACGCAATTAATCGTCGAAAGCCCCACGGCAGGCACGGCGCAGCCGTGGGACAGGACGCGCATCGCTGACGCGCTCGTAAAAGAAACGGGGCTCGCGCAAGGCGAAGCGGAAGACATCGCCCTCGCAGTCGAACGCCGCGTAAGCGCTTCCGGAATAAAGAGCATAAGCGTGTCGTTGCTGCGCGAACTCGTCAACAACGAGTTGTTCGAGCGCGGGCACAAAAAGAAATTAAGCAAGCAGGAAATTTTGGGAATCGCGGTTTACAACCTCAATCAACTCATCTTCGCGAAAACCAACGAGAACAGCAACATCATGACGAACAACCCGGAAGCGGTTAACCTCGCAATAGCTGAAAACACGCTGAAACAGTACGCGCTCAAAGAAGTTTTCTCGCGCGAAGTAGCTGAAGCGCACTTAAGCGGAGCCGTTTACCTCCACGATTTGGGCTATATAATTAGAGTTTATTGTAGTGGGCATTCACCAGAGTACATCAAGAAGTACGGCCTTCAACTCAAAAACCTCGCGTCGCACTCGTACCCCGCCAAGCACGCCGCAACGCTCACCGGCCACTTGAATACGTTCCTCGCCTCGATGCAAGCGTACTACGCGGGCGCGCTCGGACTCGCGTACTTAAACATTTTTTACGCGCCGTTCTTCAAAGACTCGTCTTACGAGGAAATGAAACAGCACGCGCAACACTTGATTTTCGCGTTCTCGCAAAACGCGTTCTCGCGCGGCTCGCAAACGCTGTTCATCGACTGCAACATCCACTTCGGAATACCCGATTACTTGCGCAACGTCCCCGCAGTTGGCCCGGGAGGAAAATACTATTGGATTCACGCGAACGGGGAAACCGAGAAACTCGACGACGTTCCACGCGACGCGCAATCCAACCTCGTGCAGCCGACGGGCGACGGACGCATTCTCACGTACTCGGATTACGAGCACGAAGCGCAACAATTCACTCGCGCGCTCCTCGAAGTAGCGAAAAAAGGCGACAGCGAAGGCAAACCCTTCGCTTTCCCGAAACTCAATTGCCACGTCGACGCAGGCACGTTCGCCGACCCCGCGCAAGACGAACTATTGCGTTACGCGTGCGAAGTCAGCGCCGCCAATGGTTCTCCTTACTTCGTCTTCGACCGCGACGCCGCAACGCTCAGCCAATGCTGCCGCCTCAAAACGAAAATCGAGGACCCTTGGCTCCTCAACCACCCCGAAAGCATTCGGTTCTGCGGATTCCAAAACATCACGATCAACCTCCCGCAAGCCGCGTACCGCGCCGCGCAAGCGAGCGAGAAAGTCGGGGCGAAACCCACTGTGGAAAGCGTCATGCGCGAAGTCAACTGGGCGATGGACATCGCCATGAAAGCGCACGTGCAGAAAAAGAAGTTCATCCAAAAAATCATGAGCGGCCCGGGAACGCCGTTGTGGACCGTAACCGCGCCGGCCGCCGACGGACGCCCGTACCTCGACCTCGAAAAAGCGAGTTACATCATCGGAATGATCGGGCTCAACGAGTGCGTGAAAGCGGTCACGGGCGAAGCGTTGCACGAAAGCGACGAAGCGTTCCGCACCGGCGTCAAGATAATCAGCGCGATGTACTTGAAGGCAAAAGCCCTCGAGGCGGAAAACAAGATGAAAATCGTGCTTGAGGAAACGCCTGCCGAAAGCGCGAGCCTCCGCCTCGCACGAATCGACCTCCAACGCTTCCCCGAGTACGCGAAGCCGTTGGTTCGCGGCAACATCGAGACGGGCGAAGTTTACTACACTAACAGCATTCACTTGCAGGCGGACGCGCCCGTCGATATCATCGAACGCATCGAGAAGCAAGCCGTGTTCAACAATTTGATCGAGGCGGGTTGCATCACGCACGTGTTCCTCGGCGAACAACAGCCTAGCCCGGAAAGCGTCTACGCGCTCGTCCGCCGCACGTGGGAAAACACGCAAAGCGCGCAAATCGTCGTGTCGCCCGAGTTCACCGTCTGCAACGATTGCGGGGGCGTAAGCCGCGGATTCAACCGCGACAACGAAACCAAAACAACTCAAGGAAAAGCTCCGGTTGCAGCAATGCAAACGCAAGCGAAAGGCGACGTGATTTTCGAGAAAATCGCGAAGTAAAAAAATAAGAAGATTAAATGAAAGAAAAGGATGGAAAAAAATAAGCGAAAACGAGGTGCATGGAAAATGACGGAAGAAAAACACGTTCACGGAACTCACGGTCCGCACTGTCCGCACTGCGGCAGCGAAAACGTTTACGGAATCAGCAGAGTCGTCGGTTACTTCAGCAGAATAAACAATTGGAACAAGAGCAAGACGGCGGAATTCAAGGACAGGCAGAAAGGGAATTACGCGGTTCCGCAAAGCGCGAAAGCCGTCGAAGCGAAATTCGATTCGAAAGCGTTGACGCAGAAAGCGAGCGCGAAGGCGGTTGATGCAACGCATGGCTAAAGTAAAGATTTTCTGGCAGGAGACGTGCCCGAATTGCCCTGCCGCTAAAGAACTCGGAAAGAAACTGCAAGCAACAGGCGTCACCGTCGAATACCACAACGTTAAAGACGCCGACGGGCTCACGGAAGCCGTAATGCACGGCGTAATGGCTACGCCGAGCATAGTCGTCGTCGCAGACGACGGAACCGAGAAAGCGGTTTGGCGCGGTTCGACTCCGAAATTCGATGAAGTTAAAGCGGCTTTAACTTAGACTTGAAAAAACGAAATAGCGAAACCCGGTTTTGCCGAATGCTTGACATCAAAGGATTAATGCCCACGTCGTTGATCGAATACCCCGGCAAAATCGCGGCAGTCGTTTTCTTGAACGGCTGCAACTTCCGCTGCCCCTTCTGCCAAAACGCTTCCCTCGCCCAAGGCACGGAAACCGCGCTATCAATCCCTAAAGAACAAGTCTTGGAATTCCTCAAAAGCAGGAAAAAATGGCTGGACGGAGTCGCAATCACGGGCGGGGAACCAACTCTCGCTGGAAGCGAACTCGTTTCGTTCATAAAGGAAGTCAAGTCGCTTGGACTCGCAGTCGAACTCGAGACGAACGGGTCGAACCCCGAATTATTGCGCGAACTCATGAAAAATTGTCTAGTCGATTACTACGCGATGGATTACAAGGCGCCGCTAGACGACTACGACCGCGTTTGCGGAGTCGCCAACGCTCCAAAGGAAAAAATCAAGGAAAGCGCCGCACTCATAATGAATGAAGCTGAAAGCGCTGGCTTCGACTACGAGTTCCGTGCGACGGTTGCGCCCGGGCTCTTCGACGAACGCAGCGCGCTGCGCATCGCGCAGGAATTGAAGGGAACCAAGAGATTCTTTTTGCAGCAGTTCCAGCCGCGCGACTGCCTCGACGCCTCGTTCAACAAGCTCGCCGCGTTTCCCCCGCAACGCCTCGAGGAATTCGCGGCAATAATGAAGCCATTCATCGCAAGCGTGAGCGTGCGCGGAGCTTGAAAAAACAAAAACCGGGAAAAAATTGAAAACGCCTTGTTTTTAAAAAGAAGCCGCCAAACATTAAGTATGCCCACCGCCTATCTTTTCCAGCATTCAAAAAACGTGCGCAAAGCAATAACTGAAACCGCGCGAAAACGAAAAGTGAATACTAGACTTCGTTTGACGGTCGACACGGTAAGCGTAGAGCACGAATACTCGCGCCCTCGCGGAAGCGAAGTGAGAAAAAACCCGGGTTTGCCGAACCAAATGCTGGCCGAAACAACCAGGCTAGTCAAGCTAACTGTTCCAGGAACAGAGTTCGGAAGAAGAATAACCGTGGAACACGCGGAACATAAACACCAACCAGTAGTGCGCGCTCGCTTGACTAGAGAAGTAAACCACGGAGAAAGCTTCATCTTCGAAAGAGACCGCACGCCGCAGGAAGAAATGGACGTAACAAGAATTCAAAGCGAAGCCCGAAAATTAATCGAAAACGCCAAACTCGCCGTTAGACTAAGAGCTAAAACGGAAGCGAGCAAAATCGGAACAGCTCGAAAGTGGTTGGGCAAAGTAAAAGTGAAAGAAGCCGAGTTAAAGGCGGCCGGAGAAAAACTCGTTAGTCACCCAGAAGCAAAAACACTGCTTGCTCCCGAAGGCGTGAAAATCGCGGTTGAAGCAAACCTGAGAACCCCGTTTTTAGAGTGGTTGAAAAAACAAAGTCCCGCCGCTTATCACGCCATTAAAAGAACGCCGTTAAGCAAGAGATGAAAAAACGTGTTTTTCAAGCAAGCAATCGTCGTGCGCACGGACCTCAAGATGGGGAAAGGCAAAATCGGTGCGCAAAGCGCGCACGCCAGCATTCTCGCCCTCGACAAGTCCGACGAACGCGACGCGCGCGAGTGGCGCGCCGAAGGAATGAAGAAAATCTGCCTCAAGGTCGCTAGCGAACGCGAGTTAATAGAAGTATTCAATCAAGCGAAACGCGCGCGGTTGCCGTGCGCGCTCGTTCACGACGCGGGTTACACGCAAATCGAGGCGGGCACTGCAACGGCAGTAGGAATCGGGCCAGCGGAAGAAAACAAAGTTGACGCGGTAACGGGAAAACTAAAACTGCTTTGACTCGAAAATCGCTCGTCGCTCGAAACTCGCTCGAACCCCCCACGCCGAGCGTAGCCTGGTTTAAAAAACACTTACGCCCAAAAATTAGCGTGAACGCCCAAACAATACGCCCGTTCAACCACGTTAAAGAAGCGCACGACGCGCTAGCAGAAAGCAGCGGTTTCGCCGTCACGCCGTTGATAACGATTACTCCGGTAACCGTGCGCGTAGAACTTCAAACGGAGAGGCGCTACGGTAGCAACGCTCGACTAAACGGAAGAATAGAAGCCGCGCGAAACGACGTGGTCAGGAAAATCCGCGCCGCCCACTGGCAAGCGCAGACGGATTCCGCGACGCAGACAACATTTACCTGGCCGCGGCTGCAAGGCTTGACTAGCTTGAAACTCGTTCCCGAATCCGATGAAAACGGCTTCGAACGGTTGACGCCCAGAACGAGCGTGGAAAGCAAAGGCGGCGAGAAAAAGCACTCGATAGCGTTCTCGTACCACACGGCTTTAGAAAAAGAAACACCGGCGGAACTCGGCGCAATAGCGGAAATCGTTGAAATCCAGCGCGAAGCGCAGGACGCGTTAAGGACAGCGCTCAAAGCCATAGTTCAAGTGCGCGATTCTGAAAAAAGGCTGGCCCAGTACAAAGAGCACGCGCCAAAAATCCGCGAAATCGAGAGCCGCGCGAGGGAAGCGGTAAACAACGTATTGAGAACCAATCCCCGCGTAATACTCGGAGACGACCCGAAATTAGCCGGCGAACTGGCGCAACTCGCCTTGAAGAAGCGCGTAGTAAAACCGCAGGAGTACCGCAGAAACGGCAAAGGACAAACGCCCAACGCCGTTGCCGGAAAAGGAGAACAACCGAAAGAAAAAAAACCAAAAGAAGTGCAGCGCAACGTCAGAATAAATTTCGCGGGCACATTGCTCGACTGGTTCAACGAAGCCCAAGCAAAACGCTACCCGGGTTGGACGCCGATACACCGTTAAAGCAGTTAACGCAAACAAAGCGCGAAACGCGCACGGATAGAAAATTAACCCTCAAGTTTTAAGATTTTACTTAAGCACTTCTTCCAGCGTCAGCCCCATGCCCCAATCCTTGTCGCCGATAACGCACGCCATCCCCGTCTCCCGCAACGCGTCCAACGGGAAAAACTTCCATTCCTTGCGCGGCGCCTTCCACGCCACATAGACTGGAACTCCCGCGCCTCGTTGCCACTCGCGCATAATCTCGATTTTCGGTTTCTCGATGCTTGGGCCGTGCTGCCATGCCTTGCATTCGACGGCGAATTTCTTGCGCGAGCTCAAGACGACGAGGTCGGGACTCACGCCGTCGACGCCGCTGCTCGCGCTCCGCACGACTACGAGTCCCTTGGCTCGCAGCAAATCCCTGAGCTGGCGTTCGAACGCCGCACCCTTAGCGTAATGACTCACTCCGCTCGCACCCGCCTTGAATTACGTTGGTTTAATTAATAACTCGGCTACAAAAGTAAGAATAATAAAGCGAAGTTAACGAAACAAAAAAAAGTGTTTTTCGAATGCAACCGCTGCACAAACCCATTAATACCGGGGACTTGATTTTAAGCCACGGACTCACGCTTAAAGGCGTCCAACGGACTCTCGCGGCGGCGTTGGGCTTGCCGCACGCCGTGTTAAACGGCACGACTGCGGCAGAACGGAAAAGAGCGGCGGATGCGGCGTCAATGCTCCTCGAAAGGCAAAGAACCGGTTTAACCAGTAAAGAACTCATTCTGGCCAGAGACAGGCACGACGAGATAGTGGCTAGGATAGAAGACGGCTCTCTTCAACGTATTTTGTGGTACGCGCTCAGATTCAAGCCGTGGGGCAAACACTTCGCTGGAAAAATCAACCCAAGAATAAGAGCCGAACCGGACGCGCGCGTAAAAGAAATGCTTCGCACCGTAAACAGGAAGCTACCCGAAGTCGGAAGAGAACGACCCGCGGTAAACGAGTTGGCGTACAAGCGCGGAGCGCTCGACGACGCGGACGCGGCTGAACTACGCGATTTGGTTAGGGAAACAATAGGACAACAGCTGCTCTTGAACAACCGCTCGCCGAGAGAGAGAACCAATAAAATAGCCGATGAAGCAACTAGCCTGCTCGTCGGAGAACCCGTTAACGAAATACTCGCTGGAAAACGCGGGTTAAACCACGCCCACCTGCTTGCGCTCGCAATCAGGGACAGACTTCAATACGTGAATGCGGTATTACGCGCTAGAACACGCACTCTGGAAACAAGGCTAGCGGATGCACGCAAGTACTTGTAAAAAGCCTGAAAAAACTTGAAGTTCCTCCTTCGGATTGAAGCGCAATCCCACCCGTTTTTAAACCGCCTCGCCCAAAAGTATCGTTATGGAGACAGGGATTAAGGTAGGAGACTGCATGAAGACGACCCTGATGACTATCGACGAGAATGCTTCAATATACGACGCGGCAGCGGTGATGAAAAAAAA
>CAZOKY010000005.1:0-12604 GCA_964580705.1 Microcaldota archaeon
TACCGTTCGCTTCGCGCCGAGAAGCATGGGAAGCGTTCGCGCGCCAATCTTCTTGTCCCCGGCGACGTCCCGCATCGTTATGAGCAACTCACGCCCGAGCCCAGTCAAGAAACTCATGAGCGCGAAAACGCTTACGAAGTAATTCAGCGCGGCGGAAACGCAAAAGTTGCCGTAAACGAAGCAAACCGCCATGGACGACGCGATGAAAACATTGCCGATTAACGGCAAGCGCTTCAACCAAGCGTTGTAAGCTACGCTGAGCGCGGCGTAAGCCAACGCGATGACGGAAGCGCCTGCGGGCACGAACAACGCGAACGAAACGCCGAGCGCGTAAAGCGCCGCCGCAGCGTACAACGCGTGCTTTCGCGCAATCGCGCCGCTGACTAGCGGCCTGTCCTTGCGCTTCAACGCCTTGTCGCTCTTGAAATCGTAGTAGTCGTTGAGCACGAACGAGGCGGCGGTTATGAAAAACGGAGCGAGAGCGGGGAAAAGAAACGCGGCGTCGAAACGCTTCGTCACGAGCGCTTGCGCCGCGACTACTGCGAAAGCCGCGATGAACGCGTGCTCGATTCGCGCGAGCCGAAGCCAAGCCTTTAATGAAACCGCCAATGAAGCCATGACGGGAAAATAAAGCGCGGGCGCGTTAATAAAACTTTAATAAGAGCAGCTGGCGAAATAATTGCCGCAGCCCCGTAGTATAGCGGCCAAGTATCCTGGACTCTGAATCCGGTGACGGCGGTTCGAATCCGCCCGGGGCTACTCAAATTGATGAAAAAGAGGTATTGCTGAGCACGCCGCGCTTCGGCGCGGCGCGCGGTGATTGCAAGAGAGTCAACTGAAGACACTTGTCTTGTTTTTTAAACTCAAACGTCCAAGGTTTAAACCATGGACTCGGAAAGCAAGGCAAAGAGACCGTCCGCTAGAGAGATAATCGACGCGGAAGTAGAAGGCAGAATAAACGCCATTCTCTCGAACGAGCGCCTGCCCAAGACAAAGAAGGGCATCATTCACTACAAGCTGTCGCCGAAGCAGCGCGAGCTCGTGCGCGAGTACGACCGCTTCAAGAAACTGCAAGGCGTCAAGCTGCAAACGCGCTACTGCTACGCAGTCTTTCTCAGGCAGTTTGGGCAGTTCATCGGCAAGCCTTTCGAAGAATGCACTCGCCGAAACGCCGAAGACTACTTGCTAAACGTCCAAAAAACGAGCAAAACAAACCAGTTCAGGCAAGCGTGCTGCTTGAAGTACTTCTACGTTTGGCTCTACGAAAAACACTTGAACGCCGAGTTGCCGAAGTGGGTTAAAGACATTCAAGTCAAGAAACCAAGAATCAAGCACGCTCCGGGAGACTTGCTAACCAAAGAAGAGGTAAAACGATTAATCGAAGCCTGCGAAACGCCTTGGCACGCAGTAATGATTCGCTTGCTCGCTGAAAGCGGCATCCGCAGGAGCGAACTCGTCACGCTGCGGGTTGGCGACGTTTCTTTCGACAGCCAACTGGCCACGGTTTGGGCGAACGGCAAGAGCGGCGAAGGCGCGGTTTTTCTGTTCGACTGCGCGCCTTACTTGATGAACTACTTGCGCACGCACCCGAAACGCAAGGACCCGAGCGCGCCCTTGTTCTTTTCTTACGTTGGAAAAGGCGAGATTAAACCGCTTGGCTTGACGACGCCCAACAAAATTATTTCGCGCACTGCAAAAAGAGCCGGCATCAGCCCCACCAAGCGCGTTTACTTGCACTTGTTCAGGCACACGGCAGCCACGGAAGACGCTAAAGTAATGCCGGACGCGATGATGCGCTTGAAGTACCGCTGGTCGCCGTACAGCAACATGCCGCAGCACTACGCGGCAATGAACAGCGAAGCGCTCAAGGAACTCGTGATGAAGCAAAACGGGTTGAAGCCCTTGGAAGAGCCGAAGCCGCGCGCCACGGAGTGCCCGGTCTGCCACTACTTGAACGAGCCGGGCGAACGCTTTTGCACGAACTGCTACCGCAGCATCACGCTGGACGCCGCGTTAGAGGTCGAAGAGAAGCGCAGGGTTTTGAGTGCGCTTCAAGTCGCGATTTTCAAACGCAAAAAGAATGTTTCGCTTGAAAACCTTGCGGACGCTTTTTATGACTTAGAGGAAAAGAAGAAGCGCCGAAAATAATCCCGTGTCCGTCAGCGTCCGCGCGTTTTCTCTTTGGCGCTTTGCTTTTTACTGCGCAGAAACAAAAACGCCAGCGCCAGAAGCACAATGATTCCGAACAAAACGTAGAACGGCTCAGAATTTACGGCTGGTTTTTGAGGTTGCGCGGTCGGCGTTGTTGTCGGAAGCGCGGAGAGTGTAGAAGTTGGAGTCGGAGAAACGCTCGGTTTTGGCGTGGGTGTTGGCGAAGGAATGAACGCTGGACTTGGAGACGGAGAAGCACTTATTGAAGGAAACGTGGAGACTACTGGTATAGGCGCGTCAGCGTTCGCCATGCTCGCTTTCACGTAGGCAACGACCTGCGCAAGATAAACGTCGGACGCTTCCACGTAAACAACTTGTCCATCGCGCGTCCCGCAGGAGCGTCCGAGCGTCCAGTTGCTCAAGCCAACTCGGTCGTTTACTTCACGCTCGAAACGAGTGTGGCAAGAATAGTAGTCGCTTTCGTTGAATGAGTACCAGTGAGGCGGCGAGAGTGAATCGGCGTAAAGATGCGCTGCGAAATTCGGGGAAGCGTTGAACAGCTCTGCTGCCTTTATCCTTGCTTTGCAGTCCGGCGCGTTGTCAGCACAATGGTGGAAAACGGGCGAAACATTACCGTCTGCTTCGCAGCAGTCGAGTCCTCCGAAGCCGGCTTGTTCGCAAATCCACTGGTGCGTAGTGCAACCCCAAGCTGAAACCGTGGTGGAAACGAGGAACAAAACGAAAATCAAAACAAGCCATTTCGCTTTTTTTTGAAAAGTCACGTAAACCCACGTTAGACGCTTACGCTCGTAATTTCTTTGATTATGTTTTTTTGTCCGAGCAAGTACCAATAAGCGATTCCGATTAACCCGATTCCGTAAACGATAATCAAGAGCCAAGAGCGTTTGTTAAGCCAACTATTGTAACTGCCGCTCTTCGTGTTGTAGCTGAGCCCACCCCAAAACGCTTTTTTCTCTACCTGCAGTCCGCCGTTAGGCGACTTGATAACGTTGAACCCTCGCCTAAGCAGTTCGCTGGCAACGTCTTCTTCGCTTACCTTCTTTTCCTTCATTTCCCTTTTCGCCTCTTCAATTATTCTAAAACGCCTACGGACTGCCGAGGTTGAATTTTGCTTGCGCTTTGTCTATCAAACCGAAGTCAAAAACAAGTTGCAAACCCTTGGCGGTTTTCGGAACCTCAAAAGCCACTTTTCCGCGAACTTTCTCTCCCGGTTGAAGTTTGCCGTCGACTTGTTGGTCTAAGCTGATTGTCGCCATCAAGTCCATTTCATAGTTGTAACCGTCAGCGTCTTTCGCTTTGAACTGAATGACGCTGCTGATGCTCGTAGCTTCGTCGTCAACGTTTTCTACCGTAACGTCCACTACCGCAAATGTTTTGCCTTCCTTGGCTTTTTGAATCAAAAACTCGTTTTCGTTAGGCGTCGCTTCCATGAAATCTACGGAATTCAAAGTGATTTTCAATTGGTCGTTGCTTAAAGTCTCGCCAACTTCAGCCACTTTAACCGTCTTGACTTCAGGCGTAGGCGTTTGAGTGGCTGCGGCTGCGCCGCTGGCGACTGTCGCAACGGCCGCTGAAGACGGCGTACCTTCCACTTTCGTTACCTCGGTGCTGGTGCATCCAAACAGTAGCAGCGACGCGAATAACAAACCGAATAAGAGCCACTTCATTCTTTACCCACCTCGTTTTCGATTAGTAGTTTGCCTTGGTTTAAAAGAGTTTTGATAAGCACTTGCTAACTAACGCTTTAAGTCAATTCGGCTTCTAAAGGTTCATGAAGCCTAATCTTTGGAGCGAATTCAGCGTCGTCAAGCGGAGCAAAGAACGTTTCGCAGTCCTAAGGTTGCTGAGGGAGCCGAAAACGCCTACGGACGTCAAAAGGGAGACGCGCATGCACATGTCCAACGTCAGCCGCACCATCAAAGGACTCGCTAAACGCGGCTTGGTCCGTTGTCTGACTCCGAACGAAAAACGCGGCAGGTACTACTTGGCGACCAAGAAAGGGCGAGAAGTACTTGATAAGCTTGAACCGCCCAAAAAAGTCTTTTAGAATTTTAGCGAATTTCGTTGGGCGGCTTCCTCCGCGCCGCCAGAATCGCCGCTTTCCCGCTTAGCTCGTCGCGCATCGACTACCTTTTCTAGTCTCTCCATTATCGCGTCAACCGGGTTCTTTACTACTTCCGCGTTGTCGGCTACTACAATGTTTTCAGTTACTTTCGGAATGAAACCAGCCGACTGCAGTCTCAAAAACAACGAGTCACGCATTTGAGTTCGAGCAACCAAGAACCCCAGTTGCTTCGTTTTCTGATAAGCCGCGCTCGCCTCCATGATGTCCTCGTTTTTCCCGTCGTAGTAAGCTTGCAACAACGCGTCTTTGTTTTTTATTTCGTCGTTTAACGCGTCTTTAGCAATTTCGTTTACTAGCGCGTAGTAAGTGTTTTTCGCGATGAACAAGTGCTTGCACGTCGTCTTCCAACTAATCCCGTAAAGCCGGTGGTCACGAATCGTGTTCTTAAATTGTTCTCTCTGTTCCTTCGGAATCTTATCCCCTCGTCCCCCGCGTTTTTTCGTAATTGTTCCTAATTCCTTTATTCCTAAAGCCAATTGCGAAAGCGCTTGCAATTCTTCATCCATTTTGACTCACGATTTCCTTCGTTTCGGCAGAACGAGTTTTTTCGCCCCATTCTTTGACTGCGCCGTCAAACATGCCTTCAGTGACGGCTAGAGTGAATTCGGCCAGCCTTCGAGCTTGGAGCATAGTGTCGCCTCGCGTAACCTCGATTTCAGGAATTCCAACGGATGCGTCAACTTCCAAAGAGCCGTAAGACAACGTAATGCGGTTCTGGTCGCAAAACTCGGCGAAGGGATGATTCAAAAAAGCAATGTGCGGTGGTTTAACGAGCTTGAAACGCTTTTCCAGGCCACCTAAAACAAGCCCCTTGAATGATGCTTCTAACTCGCTAAGCACATCTTCAACAATTTTCGCTGCTTTTTGAAATGCTGCCTGAGGGTCTTCACCAAGCGTTGGCGCCACCTCGACGATAACGGCATCTGGAAGAACGCAAACAGCCGCCTCTCTAAAACGCTTTTTGAAACCCCGCCAATTTCGAGGGTGAAACGCCACGAAACCGTTGCTTCCGAGCAGCTCGTTCCAGTTTTCTGGCGACCTCACAATCTCGGCACGAGCAGAGATGTTGTGAAGCCGAACCGCGTTCGGGTTCTGACTGACTGCCATGAACTCCGAAAATTGCTTTTCCCCTTCAGCCGTAAACTCGTGCCGGCTGGGGTAACGGGTTTTTTGTGTGACCAAGCCGTCGTTTCGAAGCTTTTTCAGTCGTTCTGAAATGGTCGAAGACGATTTCATTAGGCTGTTCGCGATTTCAGCATCGGTCTTGCCAACAAAGACAAGATGGAGAAGATGACGTTGCTGGGCGATTCGCTTCATTCTGACACCATGGGGATTTTCGGCGTTTTTTCGTCTTTTTAAAAAGATATATTTTGTTCAGCGTTGGCTTCAGTCTTGGCTTGCCACATAGTTTTCGACATCTTCAAGCGACGGCCAAACGAGTTCCCGACCGTACTTGCAGCGGTACGCCGAGCCGATTAGCGCCTCAAACCCAGATTCAAGCGGACGACAACCAGTTTCAAAATTCTCCATCTCATCAACACCCCTTGCCCCAGAGAGCGCGCTACAATCAAACCCTTAGTTTAAAAGCGTTTCGAAAGTAAATTTCCAATAAGCTGGGCTACGCCCAAAATCGTGGACTTTAAGAATTCAGTAGAAAAAGCAGGACAAAAGCCTTGACTTGAGAGTCAACTGAAAACAAGATTCACTCCCGACGCGCCCTCTTGAAAAAAAGCGAAAAACGGGCGAGAACGCGAAAACGCTTTTAATGGCGCGAAGGCTTAAAGCTAACCCCGTGAAGCACACGGTTCAAAAAAAATAAAAAATCAAGACGGTGGTTTCACTTGAAAACCGGTAAAAAGTTTAAAATCGCTGACGCGAAACTCGCGCCGCGCGGAGCGCGAAAAATCGAGTGGGCGCGCTCGCACATGCCCGTCCTCGCCGAAATAAGGAAACGCTTCGAACGCGAAAAACCTTTACGCGGAATACGCATCGCCGCCTGCCTGCACAACACGAAAGAAACCGCCGTACTCGTTGAAACCCTCGCGGCAGGCGGAGCAAGCGTCGCGTTGTGCGGCTCGAACCCGTTAAGCACGCAAGACGACGTCGTCGCCGCGCTCGCCGCCGAAGGAATAAGCGTTTACGCGTGGCGAGGCGTCAACCAACGCGATTACTACTGGTGTCTCAACAAGACGCTTGACACCAAACCGCACATTACGCTAGACGACGGAGCCGACACGATTAGCACCGTGCACAGCAAGCGCCCGAACCTGATTCCGGGAATTATCGGAGGACAAGAAGAGACGACTACTGGCGTCATTCGTTTGCGCGCGATGCACAAAGACCGCGCGCTGCGCTACCCGGTAGTCGCGGTAAACGACACGCCGACGAAGCGGCTCCTCGACAACATTCGCGGAACCGGTCAAAGCACGATAGACGGCGTAATCCGCGCGACTAACGTGCTCCTCGCGGGAAAAACGTTCGTCGTCGCCGGGTACGGGCACTGCGGACGCGGGCTCGCCGACCGAGCGAGAGGCATTGGCGCGAACGTCGTCGTAACGGAAGTTGATGCGATGAAAGCGCTGGAAGCCAGCATGGCGGGATTCCGCGTCATGCCCATGGCTGACGCCGCCCGCATCGGCGACATAATCGTTACCGCGACGGGCGACATCAACGTCATCGACAAACGCCACTTCTCTTTGCTTAAGGACGGCGCTATTATCGCGAATACGGGGCACTTTGACTGCGAAATAAACGTCAAACAACTCGATAAAATCGCGAAAAAGAAAAGAACGATTCTGCCTGAAGTCGACGAATACACGCTTGCGAACGGACGCAAAATCGTGCTCCTCGCACAGGGAAGGCTCGTCAACCTCGCTTGCGCGGAAGGCCACCCGCCTGCAGTAATGGACACGAGTTTCGCGAACCAAGCGTTGGTCGCAGAATGGCTCGTGAAAAACAAGGGAAAGCTGGCGGTTAAAGTGCACGAAGTGCCCGAGGAAATCGATTACAAAGTCGCTCAACTCAAACTGTCTAGTTACGGCTTGAAAATCGACAAGCTGACGCCTGAACAAAAGAAGTATCTCGCTAGTTGGGAAGAAGGAACTTAAACGAAAAAAAGAAAAGCGGGTTTTCAAACCGCGCCGGCTTCCTGAAGAACCAGCAACTCGTCCATTGACAGTTTCTTGCCTTTCTTGAAGTCATCGAAAATCTTTTTCGCCCTCTCGCTCAACGCGCTCTTCGCCTTCCGCTCGCTCGCGCGCCTCTGCGCGAGTTCGCGCGCGGCTTCATTCTCTTCCTCCGTGCGCGTCGAACGCCTCGTTTCCACGAATTCGCGGTGTTGCGCGTCCGCCTTCGCGCGCGTCGCGTCCAACGCCGTAAACTGTTGCGCGATTTTATCGCTCAAACGATTCGCGCGCTCGCTCGCCTTAATAGCTTCAACGTGAAAAACGTCGCTCTTGTCCGCGTGCTCGCGAATCTTCGCGCTCAACGCACGCGATTTCTCGATTAACGCGCCCATCTTCGAGCGCGTTTCGCGCAACTCCTTCAACGCCGCTACAGCAGTCGCGCTGCGCGGCAGCCTCGCTTTCAGCTCGGCGATTCGCCTGCCGAACTCTTTCTCTTCCCGCGCGTTGCACGCTTCCGTCTGCTGGCGCCATTCCAAGCGCTCGATTTCTTCTTGAATGCGTTCCGGGTTCTCGACGAAACCTTCCATTCCCTGCAAGTTTTTGCGCGCGACGAACAACGCTTGCTTTGCGCCGCTGATTTCGGCTTCGATTTTCTTCTTTTCGTCAACGAGTTGCTTGACGACCGCGTTCTCGGCGTCGCGTTTCTTGCGCGCCGCCCCCGCCTCGGCGGCGCAATCGCGGTACTTCGCGATTTGCTCTTTGTTTACGAGCGCGAGGCTGCGCGCGTCCTTGTTCAACGCGTCGCGTTGGCTGCGCAACGCCTCGAGGCGTTCGTCTTCCTCGGCGTAATCGCGTTCTCGATTCCTTTCGCGGTACGGACGTTGCGGACGTTGCGGACGCTGGGGATTCGAAAAGTGTTTTTTGTCGTCGGCGCCGCTTTTCTTGACGTTTTTTGCGTCGTCTTTCTTGTCCTGCGGATTCAAACTAAACCACGAAATTGTTGTGTGATGATTGTTTCAACGATAACTGCTTCAACGATTATTGCTGTTGTGTCGGAACGCTCGGAGCCGGATTCTCGAGCTCGATTTCCGTTATAATCTCATCAAGTTCCGCGCGCTGTTTCTCGAGAATCTTCTGGATGCGGCGAATGCGCTTCTGGTTCAACGCGATCTCGCGGTATTTGCGCGACGCTTTGTGGAAATGCTCTCCACTGAGAGTGAAGTATTCTTCGCTGTCCATGCTTTGCGCGATGTCCGCGAGGATTTCGCCGAGCAGCGTGTTCGCCTCGATTTTTACGTCGCGCTTGATTTGGTGCTCCTTCTTCAAGTTTTCGCGAATGATTTTCACGACGCGCGCAGTCGGGAAAGGCAAGCGCAGCGCTTCGTCTTCGCTTTCGCTTACTTCCGCTTCGCTTTCAGCGCCGTTTCCAGCGCCGCCTTCGACTGCGTCGGCGTTCGCGCCGAGTTTTTCCTTTGAATCTTCAGTCATCTTGCAACCACCCTTCACTCTAAAACAAAAATTTTTTTCAACGCTAAAATTAGGTTCAATTATAACGGATATTATTAGGGCGCGCAACGCTTTTAAAACCTGTTTTTGGGAGTAAAAACGCTCGAGCAAATCAATTGAAAACCCGAGAAAAGAACGCTTTGAACCGCGTCATGAAAAAGGTTTTATACTCGCGCGGGCGTTAGTCTTGCAGGTGATTCCGAAAATGCCTTTACCGACACCGAAGAGAACACCGCCGAAAGCCAAACCAGTAGAGTGGCAACCGCCTGGCGTCATGGCAGGAAAGAGGCTGGGAACGGTAGAACTCAGGTACGACGGACCCAAGCCCGTGATGAAACGGCTGGAAGCGACAACGCAATCGGAGAGAATACAGGGAGGCCTCAAGGAAGGCAAGCCAAAACCTCAGACGCCAGAAGAAGCTAGACTTCACGAATTATTCAACCGCCGTTTTGCAGACCGCCGCAAAAAGTAGTCAGCGCTTGTCGCACAACAGGAAAACGCGGCGCTTGCGCGCGTTATCCGGATTCTCCACACGCAGCATGACTTCGAAACGCGCGCGCTTGAAAGCGTCAGCCGCCTCAAGCATTTCATCCTCGCTCTTAGGATACCACTGCACGACGACGCCCCCGCCTTTTTTGAGGACCCGATAAAATTCGCGAGCGGTTTTCGCCAAATCTTCTTTCTTCTTCAGCCACTGCAACGCGCTAATCGAAAAAACTCCGTCAAACTCGCGCGCACGAAAAGGGATTTTGCGCAAGTCGCCCACGCGCGCGTCGACTCCGCTGCGCTTCGCAATCTCAACCATCGTTGGAGAAACGTCGAAACCCTTCACGGCGTAACCCGCTTCGCTCGCGATCAACGCGCTGTAACCGTTGCCGCAACCCGCGTCAAGAAGCTTCGCGCCTTCACTGAATTCCGCGTACAGTAACGCCTTCAAAGTCAGCTGTTTTTGAATTCGCTGCATCACCCCGCTTTGCGAATAGCGTTCGGCTTCGCCTTCACCGTCGTAAAACTCGACTGCGTCGCCCACGCTTTCCTCGGGACGCTCGCGCTTCACAACCCAACCCTTTTTTTTCGGTTTCAAAAAAATCACGAATTAGAGGAAAACCAAGTCTTCAAAACGCACGCCGAAACCGCCAACACCATTCTGGTAAATGCCGGGCTCGATGGAGAAAACCATTCCGCGCTTCAACGTCGTTTGCTCCAAGCGAGAACCCTCGTGAACGTTCAAACCCACAAAGTGCCCCAACGAAAGGCCTGCTTTGCGGAACGAAACGTCAGCGAAACCGTAGTCCGCGATAACGTGCAACGCGATTTCAGCTAGCGCTTTCCCAGTAATGCCTGGCTTGGCTTTCTTCAACGCTTCCTTCTGCGCTTCCTTTACTGCAGCTAGAGCATCGCGTTTCCGCTTGTCGCTTCCTTCATAGAGCGTAGTAGAGTAATCCCCGCAGTAACCGCGAACGCGGCACCCGACATCGACGAGAACGACGTCGCCTCTCTTCATTACTCGATTGCTCGGCGTGGCGTGAGGAATCGCGGTGCGTTCGCCGCTCACCACGATTGGCGGAAACGCATCGAGCGCGGCGCCTAACTCGCGCGCCTTCGCTTCGATGAGTCCAGCGACTTGATTCTCGGTTTTCCCGTAAACACCGCGCTCTAAAACTTCGGAAACGCAACGCTTAGTGATTTTCTGGGCTTCGCGAAGCGCTATTTTTTCCGTTTCATCCTTCAAGAAACGCAACTCCCCCAATTCCTTCGAAAAATTCTTTGGTTTGCGGCCCTGCTTGAGCAAGCGGAACATCAATGCTGCGGCGTAATCGCTTGCGGCGTCGACGGCGGCCGCGCCGCTGCGCGGCTTGAATTCCTTTAGCGCGGCAGCGAATTGCTTGCGGCCGTTAACAAGTTGCTCGAAAGCGATGCCCTCGATTTTCGAGCCTTCGCTCGTGGAAAGAAGCTTGGCTTCGCGCGGCGTAACGAAAAGCAAGGCGGGATACGAGTCTTCGCCGGAATAATAGAAGACGTTGGCGTCGCAACGCTCGCGTCCGCCGAGCACGAGCAAATCGACGTGCTTTCTGCGCAAAGCCGACTGCAAACGCTTCAACCGCGTCAAACGCTCGGCTCCAACCAAAGAAAACAACCGCCTTCACTTGTACTTCGGGAAATCCGCGATAAGCGCCTTCAACAGCTTCGCCGTGTTATCCAAATCGCTTAAAGCGATTACCTCGTTCTGCGAGTGAATATAACGCGACGGAATCCCAATGCTCGCCGCAAGAAGCCCGCTGCGCACGTACTGCATTCTCGACGCGTCCGTAGCGCCGCGGTCGCTGACTTCAAACTGGTGCGCAATCTTGTTCTTGCGCGCGACTCCCTCAATAAAATCAACTAGTTTGCGCGACATGATGAGCCCGCGTCCGCCCGCCTCGATAACGCCGATAGTCGGACCCGCGCCGAGCTTGATGGGCACGTTGTCTTCAGGCACGTCAGGCGTTCCGCCTCCCAAACAAACGTCGAGCGCTACAGCGAGATCCGGTTGAACGGCGAACGCACTCGTTCCCGCTCCCCACAAACCCGTTTCCTCGCGAACTGTACCAACAAGGAAAAGCGTGACGTCCTTTGGAATCTCCATTTCCGCTAGCCGAAGCAGAACAACGCAACCCGCTCGGTTGTCGAACGCTTTACCAGTAACGAGTTCTCCTTCGCTCCCGAGCTCGGCGAATTTCGAAGCGAACGTTATTTGAATGCCGGGACGAATGCCGCGCTTCTCGGCGTCAGCCTTGTTTTTCGCTCCGATGTCAACGAACAACGCCTCGTAATCCTGCAAGCGCTTCGCTTCCTCTTCCTTCATCAAGTGAGGAGGCTTCATTCCGATTATGCCTAGAATCTTTTGCTTTGCGTGCAGCGTAACGCGCACTCCGCCGAGAATCCCGTCGTAAATCCCGCCGATTTTAGCGAACTTGATGAAACCGTCCTTAGTTATGCTCGTAACGGCCATGCAAATCTCGTCCATGTGCGCCGCAACCATGATTTTTTTCGCTCCGCAGCCTTTCTGCGCGATGACGTTGCCGAGCATGTCCTGGCGCACGGAGAAGCCCGCCGCCTCCAAGTGTTTTTCCATGAAAGAAGCTACTTCCGCTTCGTCGCCGGTAGGCGCCTGCAACTCGCTTAACTGCCGCAATAAGTCTTTGCTTGATACAACCATGGTTAAACTCCACCTCTGGATTAACGGAACCGCACTACGGAAACGTTTTTTAACTCGAACTAGTTTTATTAAAGAACGCTTCAGCGAAATAAAAACGACTCGCTTTCGCAACCGCCCGCGTTTCGACGAGGGTTTTTCGATTGGGTTTCTGCTTTTTTTCGTCTCGAAGCCTTTAAAACAAGAAGGTGGGGAAGACAAAATGAAAATAAGTGAATTGGCACCGGGCACCGGCAAAGTCGATCTCGAAGCCGAGGTCGTCGGCGTGGAAGCGCCGCGCGAAATAAACAAGAACGGCCGCTCGCTGAAAGTCGCGAACTGCACGCTGCGCGACGACAGCGGAACGATTACTCTCGTCTTGTGGAACGAGAACATCGACAAAGTCACGGAAGGAGCTAACGTGACGATCAGCAACGGTTACGTTAACACGTGGCAGGACAAGCCGCAGTTAACGCTCGGCAAGTTCGGCAGCATAACCGT
>CAZOKY010000005.1:12704-27597 GCA_964580705.1 Microcaldota archaeon
GCGCCTGCTTCGCCTTCCTTCTTCTCTTTTCCTTCCTTGACTTTCGGCGTGAAACCGAGTTCGCCGAGAGGCTTCGAACCGTAATCCTTGATGCGAACGTTAAGTTGAACGATGTTTTGCGAGACCGTGTTACCGCAAACGCGCTTTTTCATGCGCACTCCCTTCGCGAGGTGGCGGGCTCCGCAGCCTCTGCCGATGACTGCGCTCGTCTTTTTTTGTCCGGCGACGTCGTAACGCATGGGCGTGCCGTCCTTGTCGCTCCCCCCTGCAATAATCAACTTGTAGCCTTCTAAACCGATGACGCCTCCGTCGATTTCCGCGCCGATTTTCTTTCCGATGAGCAGGCCTTCGCGAGTCTTCTCGACTTCCTTTTGGAAAGAATTGCCTGTCTTGACGTCGTTGATAACGATTTTCACTTACAAATCACCTTAACCTTCAAGAAAAAGCGTTGAATAGCAGCTTTTTTAGAGGCACAATTAAGGCGTCAAGGGGTTAAAAAGCGTTTTGAACTCCTCAAAACGCTTTTCCATTGAATTCCCTTTGTTTTCAACACCAGTAATTGCGCACGGAATACGTGAGCGTAACCGTGCCGCTTTCGCCGCCGGCGTTCTTGCCGGGAACGCTAACGAGCCACTCCGCCGCGCTCGCCGTTTTCTTGGAATGCGTTTGGCTTTCCTTCACGATATCCCAATCGCCGTAATCGTCGTGAACGACTTTGACGACGGCCGCAGCCGCGCCCGCGTTGCGGAGCGCGACTTCGAAATCGTGTTGGTAACTGCAACGCGTCAACTGCTGCTGGCTCGTCTCCGTCCGCTGCGCCGTGACGTCGAACGCGTTCCCGATAGCGAGCTTCACGTCCTCGTTCTCCGCCGTGTGCGAAATCGAGTCTTCGCCGACTAGGCGGATTGCGCCGCTGGCGTCGCGCTTGTAAACGCGGACGACGCCTTTCGGAAGAGGCATTCCCAAGCCGCCCGTTTTCGAGTTCGCGAATTCAAGCGTCACTTGAACTTTATTCGAACGCGAAGGCTGAAAAGCGAGAACCTTCTTTATTGCGAATTCAGGCGAATTCAGGAGCGCGATTTGTTTTTCCTCGTTGTCCCGCAGCGTTACGGCTCCCGGCACCGAGTAAGAGTGGTATTCAAAGAATTTTTGTTCCACGACCGCGCCACCCGCGCTTATCGACATCGACGCGTCTTTCGCGTAAGCGCCTTCCGCATACAACGGGTAAGGCGCCGCGTTGCCGCGTTGCGCTTCCACGTTAACGTCGCCCGCAACGAGCGTGAGAGCGGCGTCCTCGAAAGTTTTGCCTGCGGAGTTGCGGACGCTAGCCCAACCTTGCAGTGCAGCGCGCGAATCGTCTTCGTTGACGAGCGCGACGTAATCCGCTTTCCAACTCAAGCCGCTAGCGAGAAAAGCGTATTCAACTTCGTGATTCCCAGCCTTGTCGGTGCGCACGAGCCACTGAAGCGTCGGCGTCAAAAGCAGTGAAGCGCCGCCGCTGTTCGGGAACGTTATGCGCGAGTAATCGTTGATTGCTTGAACTCCGCCGCGCGTTTCAATAAGCAAACCGTCGTCGCTCGAGAGAAGCTTTCCGGTAATCGTCTCGTTGTTGAAATCGACGGAAACCGTTTCCCCAACGTATTTCTGCAGCAAGCGGGCGCGGCTCACGACGTCGAACAAGTAATTCTGCTCTAAAAGGCGCGCCGCCGGATCCGTGACGTCGCGGAAGAAAACGCTCGCGGGATTCACGTGCTTCGGCAGATTCGTCACGCGCAAATCGTTTACCCCACTTTGCAACGCAAAAGACTGTTTTTCCTTGATGAGCGCGAACCCCGTACCGTAATCGAAGACGTTTCCGTTAAACCAAACAGGCGTGTACTGCGTCGCAGGCTGGTAAACCGTTATTTCAGCTCCGTTAGACGCCGCTTCATCGAAAACTAGGGAAGCGCGTTCGTTAGATTCGGCGCCAGCCACAGGCAACACGGGAAACAACAAGGCTGCGCCCAGAAGCGCGCCGCCTAGCAACGCGAAAAACGCTATAACGAAGTGAATCGTCTTCATAACTCAAACCACCACTCAAATTGTTTAAAGCAACAAAGTAACGGGAAAGCGGAATAAATAGGGGTTCGAAAACGACAAGCAAAAACTTGAGAATTGTTACTCGGGAATTACTTAAACGGTTTTGCGGTTGGAAAACGATTCCACGCTAACGCCCGCCTCCCGCAGCAAATCGAGGGCCTCGCGGTCCAGCGAGTCGTCGTGGAAATAGTCGGCGTTGTAAACGAGCCGGCGAATGCCCGCTGCCGCAATCATTTTCGCGCACGAATAGCAAGGATTAATCGTGACGTATAACGTCGCCCCGTCCGCGCTCGCGCCGTGCTTCGCGCACTGAATAATCGCGTTCTGCTCGGCGTGCAGCGTTCTCACGCAGTGGTCTACGACCTTGTGCTTTCCGTCGATGACGTACAACGTGGGCGCGAGCTTACAACCGGCTTCATCGCAGTGAGCGATGCCGGGAGGCGAACCGTTGTACCCCGTCGCGATGATTCGCTTGTCCTTGACGATTACTGCTCCGAGGCGCTTACGCGGGCAAGTCGCGCGCGTGGCGACTTCCTCCGCGATTTTCATGAAATACTCGTCCCAAGAAGGACGCGAGAAAACCAAGCTCAACCCACTCCGAACACTTGAAAACCGAAAACAAAGAAAACCAAAGAAAACAAAACCAAGATTTTACTGCGGGGATTAATTGCGCTCGAAGGGTTTTTAAAACCTGCGGAGTTAAAAGAATCCTGATTATCCTGATTCTGATGAAAAATCTTTGGGGTGGGAACTAATGGAAAATAAGTCGAAGAGGCGAGTGGTAATTCTAGGCGCCGCGGGACGCGACTACCACAACTTCAACGTTTTTTTCAGGGACAACCCGGATTACGAAGTCGTGGCGTTCACGCAGGCGCCCGAACAGAATCTCAGCGAAATCGAAGGGCAACCGCTGCGCACGTACCCGCCCGTCCTAGCGGGAAAATTGTATCCGAAAGGAATTCCCACGCTTTACGAGACGGATCTAGAAAAAATAATCAAGAAAAACGACGTCGACGTCTGCGTCATGGCGTACAGCGACGGCTCCTACAAAAGCGTCGGCAACCTTTCCGCGCGCGCTAACGCCGCGGGCGCCGACTTCTGGCTCATGGGAACGAAGACGACTCAAGTCAAAAGCACGAAACCGCTTATATCCGTGTGCGCGGTGCGGACGGGCTGCGGAAAAAGCCAAGTCAGCCGGTTCATCTCCGACTTGTTGAACAAAACGGGCAAACGCTGCGTCGCAGTGCGCCACCCCATGCCGTACGGCGACCTCGCTGAGGAAATCGTGCAACGCTTCGCGACGTACGAAGACATGGAAAAAGAAAAATGCACTATCGAGGAAAAGGAAGAATACGAGCCGTACGTCGAACGCGGAATGGTGATTTACGCGGGAGTCGATTACGAAGCGATTCTGCGAGCCGCCGAAAAGGAAAGCGACGTGGTTTTGTGGGACGGCGGAAACAACGACATGTCGTTCTACAAACACGACTTGCTCATAACCGTCGCCGATGCGCACCGTCCAAACCACGAATTCAATTATTATCCGGGCGAAGCGAATTTCCGAGCTGCGGACGTAATCATCATAAGCAAAATCGATTCCGCAAAACCGGAAGACATCCTCACGATCGAGGAAAACGCGCGCAACGCGAACCCGAAAGCAATCATAATCAAAGCCGAAAGCAGAATTACCGTTAAAAACGGCGAAACGCTGAAAGGCAAGCGAGTCATCGTCGTCGAAGACGGCCCCACGCTCACGCACGGAGGAATGAGTTACGGAGCCGGAATCGTCGCCGCGAAACGCCTCGGATGCAAAATCGTTGACGCGCGGCCTTATGCAGTCGGCAGCGTCAAACACGCTTTCGAGAAGTACAAGCAACTCGACGCCGTTTTGCCGGCAATGGGTTACAGCCCAAAGCAAATGAAGGAGCTCGAGCAGACGATTGCGAACGCGGGCAAGGACATTGACGCGGTAATCGTGGGAACGCCCATCGACCTCGCAAGGCACATCAAAATCGAGGTGCCGGCGCACCGAGTCGTTTACGACTACATTGATGAAGGCGACGCGTTGAAAAAGATTCTCAAGGAAAAAGGATTCCTTTAAAGCGAAGGCGTGAAAGTTAAGTTAAGGCGAAAAAAATGAAGAAGACCCTCGTGCTATCACTAGGCGGATCGCTATTGTACGAAAACGGTTCGCTCAACGCCCGCGCGTTGCGCGAAAAAGCCCGCGCGGTAGCGGCTGCAGCGCAGCGCGTTTCAATCGCCGTAGTCGTTGGAGGCGGAACCAAAGCCCGGACGTACGCTGAAGCGGCGCGCGCTCAACGGAAAAGCGAGTTTGAAGCGGACGAAGCCGCGATTCACGCGACTCGCGAGAACGCGCGCGCTTTCGCCAAAGCGTTGTTCGAAACAGGCGGCGCGCACGCAGTCTACGTTGATGATTTCCACAAAGCCGTCGAACTCCTGCGCAGGGGCTTTACGCCGGTAATGGGCGGGCAAATGCCCGGACTCACAACCGACGCGTGCTCGGTTCTCCTCGCTGAGCTCGCGCGCGCTTCGCGCGTCGTCAATGCGAGCAACGTGGACGGGGTTTACAATAAGGACCCGAAACTGAAGGGCGCCCGACGCTTCCCGCGCTTGACGCACGAAAAACTCGTAGCTCTTGCAGCTGCGCAGGACGCCCGCCGCGCAGGACAGCATTTCGTTTTCGATTTGCTAGCGTGCAAGCTGGCGGCGCGCAGCCGAATACGCTTGGATTTCGTTGACGGCCGCGACGCGGCGAAGCTCGAAGCCGTTCTGGAAGGAAGAAAGAGCGGCGGAACAACAGTTTCGTGAGCCGCCTGGTGAAACGCCGCGTTGAAACGCACTGAAACGCGTCAAGCTGCAAAAACGCTCAAAAAGCGAAAAATAATTAAAGGGAAGCACGCTTTTCTTTAACCGAGGTAAAAAATGAACGTCTTTAAAACAGCCAAGCGCGCGCTGCCGGGTCCGCCCACGCTGCGCAAAGGGCACTACGTAGTCGTGGAAGAAGCGGCAAAAAAATACCTGGTTTTGACGCCCGAGGGGCAAACCGCTTTTCCAAGAGAAAAAAACGCCGTTTTAGGAGCGATAATCGAGATAAAACGAAGGAGGTTAACGCCTCAGACGGGTCAACGCGTTTTCAAGCTCTCCGAAACGATTGCCCTGCCGACCGTCGTTCGTTTTTTTGGGGATACTGCCCTGTCAGCTCTTTCTAGGACGCGGCACGTCGTCGTAACGCCGCTTCCGCCAGGACAAGAAAAGTTGAGAAACGTATTGCTTGCCCGCTTGCTGCAGAGAGGCTAGAGAAATTCAGAGAATCGAATGCGCTGCGTTCAACGCGCCGCGAGCTTGATGTCTTCGCTCGTGACCGTCTTGCGTCCCGCGTGCTTCGCGAGCGCGACCGCCTTCTGCGAAATGTCGATTCCCACGTCCTCGAGCACGTCCGCGAGGGCTTCAGCCGCGTCTTGACTCACGCGTTCCGCACCCGCCTTGCGAATCAAACGTTCTACCGGAGCTAAAGGCAATATAGCCATAACTTGTTCCCACCTTCCGTAAAGCGAAAAAAGGCAAACGCGCTCCTGTGCTTCCAAACGCAGCGCTGTGCTTGCTTGAATCCGCTTAAACTGCTGTGCGCGCGGCGCCTACAACCCCTTGCGGCGCAACGCGGACTCCTTTAAACGCCGCAACGGTTTTTAAATAAACGGAATTACTGGAACCGCGGGGTTGAAAAACGGGCGCCCCTGCTTTTTCCCACGATAAAAAATTCAGGCAAAAGAGTTTTAAGCCTGGAAAAGCACGAGTATTGCGAGGCGAACCGAAAAATGATTCCGAGAACAGTAAAAACGTTCAATTACTCCCAGTTCGGAAACGGAATAGACATTCGAACAAGCGGAAAAAACGGTTCAGGCGTTACGACGATTCGCGACGCTGAAATCAAAGCGCAAGACATACACGTTCACACCCGCTTCAAACCAGACGTGCGCTCCGCAGCGCACAAGACCGAAGCACAGCAAATCCTGCTAGCAACGATGAAACGCTTGGCTAAAGACACTGGTCGTAAGGTAGTCCTGCACTTTCGTTTTCCAGGCGGGCAAAGGAAACTCTTTGTTGACGCAAAAGCTTCGCCGAAAATGGAAATGACTCCCGCACACCACGAACAAACCGCAGCCGAAATAAATTCTTTGTTAAAGCACAAACTCGGGTTGGAAGCCGGAGGCAAACAATACGCCGCCGACCAGTCAAGCCTTTAATTCTTCGCTGCGTAATTCATTCATGCTTGACTTGAAGCTGCTCCGCAAAAACAAGCTCGAATTGCGCGAGTACCAGACGCGCGCAGCCGAAAGCGCGCTCTCGCGCGGAAACACACTCGTAGTCATGCCTACCGCGCTCGGCAAAACGTTCGTCGCGCTCCTCGCCATCGCCCACTTGCTCAACCAACCCGTCAACGCCGAAAAGAAAGCGTTGTTCATGACGCCCACGAAGCCCCTCGCCGTGCAACAGGCGCAGCGAAGCAAGGAACTCCTGGAAATACCTGAAGAAGAAATCGTCGTCATCACGGGAGAAATGCTGCCCGCAAAACGCCAGAAGGCGTACGAAGCGGCGCGCGTCGTGTGCGCCACGCCTCAAACAATCGAAAACGATTTGGAAAAAGGAATACTCGACTTGCGCGATTTTTGCGTCGCAATCTTCGACGAAGCCCACCGCGCCGTAGGAGATTACGCTTACACGGCAATCGGCAAGCGCTCGCGCCAAACCATGGGTTTGCTCGTCATCGCGTTGACGGCGAGTCCCGGAGCGCAAAAACAAAAAATCGAGGACGTGTGCGAAGCGTTAGGAATCAAAAACATTGAACTCCTACGCAGCGAAGACGAAGACGTCAAGAAATTCGCGAATCCCGTCGAAGTCGACTGGGTTTTCGTGAATTTGCCGCCTCAGTTCGCGGGCGTGCGCCGCATACTCGGGCAAATGCTTGACGAAGAAGCGCGAAAACTCGAGGAAAAAGAGTTGCTGCCGCACGGGATGCGCGAGAGCAAGCGTTTTCTGCTCGCGTTGCAGATTCGCCTGCAATACAAGATTCCTTACACTTACCGCGAGCTCAGCACCATCGCAAAAATGATGAACATTTTGCATTCAATCGAACTCCTCGAGTCGCAAGGAGTCGTAACGCTCAAGAATTTCCTGGAGGGGTTGAACAAGCGCGAAAAAAAGAGCCGTGCCGTTCTCGCGATAATCGCGGACCCGCGCACCGCGGAAATCATTTCGAAGTGCAACGAAATCATCGCGAGCGGGCTCGACCACCCGAAAGTGTACGAATTGAAGCGAATCGTGGGCGCCGCGGCGCGGGAAGGGCAGAGCGTGATTGTTTTTGCTCACTACCGGGACAGCGTCTCGAAACTTCTCGAAGAATTGAATGCCCTTAAAGACGTTCAAGCCAAGGCACTTATTGGACGCGCGGGAACTGACGGAATGAATCAGGACGAGCAAAAAGAATTGCTTGAAGAATTCAACGAAAAAAAGTTTAACGTCCTCGTAACGACGTCCGTCGGGGAAGAAGGTTTGGATTTAAAGCGAGTCGACCTCGTCGTTTTTTACGAAGCCGTGCCGAGCGAGATTCGCTTGATTCAGCGGCGGGGACGTGCCGGGCGCATCAAGGCGGGGAAAGCGATTATCCTCATCGCTCGCGGAACGCGCGACGAAGCTTACTTGTGGAGCGCGAAAAACAAGGAAGAAAAAATGCATCGCTTGCTTAAAAAAATGGATGCCGACTTAACAAAAAAACGCGAGGAAAAAGAAAAAACAACAGAAGAAAAAAACGAGACTGAGAAAGAACGCAAAAAAATGCAGGAAGTCAGCAAGGGACAAAAGAATCTGATTGAATACTAGCAAGCCAAACCGCGTTGTAACCGTTGCGCTCTAAGCGTTTTTCAACCAAACCAGAGCGCATCAATTCTCTCAAATGCTTTTTAGTGTTGTCATACGATAAACCAAGCGCGTCACTCGCCTCCCGCACCGTAGAACGCGGAGTTTGCAGTAAAAACGCGATTATTTTCTTTTTGTTGACGGTAGGCATTCGTCTCGTAAAACGCAACATTGAATTATCAAAAACAAGTTTGTCTTTAGGTCGCAAAACAAAAACATCAATGCCAGCTAGTTTTTCCAGGTTTTCAAACCCGAAAACGCTTACCTGATTGTGCTTGTAATAAACCGTGCTTTGAACACTGCATAGATCAAGAAGCCGTTTAACGTAATCTAACTCTTCGTCCTTAGTCGAAGTGTAACTTACTGCCGAAACTCTTTCACCTAGCATCGTCTTGCTTCCCTCGGCTGCAAAAAGCCCTTGAAGAAGAGGATTCGCGAATTCTTTCTTCAAGAAAATAACGCGGTTAGCTAATGCAACGTCTACAAGCAAACGCAAAAATTTACTGTAAAACTCGACGTGTAACGTCCCGTAAGGTTTAACCACGTGCTTGCTTGAACCAACGGCTTTCTTTACAAACACTTTTTGAACCCGCAAACCACTAGAATTCAACCAAAAATCTTTTACTTCTTCGAAAGTTTTGTCGGAACACTCATGCAACTGCGCCCAAACGCAATCCGGCTTGAAGCCAAGCGTTTCAAAAAACTTGAGCGCCTGCAGAATTATTTTCGGTTCGCTGTTCGTTACTTTTACGTGTCTGCGCGTCTTCGTTCCTTCACCGATGTAAATTCCGAGCCAGCGCAGGAAATCTTCAGAAACGAGTATTTTCGACGGCAGCGATACTGGTTGCGGCGATTCGCCTAACTTGTTTTCATAAAAAACCACCACTGAATCTCGTTCGCGCATAAAATACAACGGAACAGAAGTGTAAGACAGACTTGGAAAAAGTTTAAGCGTGCTCAAAAACCAAGTTCCGTTTTTTTCAAACAGTAGTTCGCCCTTAAATTCGCTTAGCAACGAAAAACGCTCTTTTTCAACTAATTCTCCGTTCACGCGCACTGTACGAGAAAGAAGCTCGCCGTATTCTACGAAATCCCGCGGCGAACTTTTGCATAATTCCAAAAGTTTTGCTTGAGTTTCAGCTTGCGGAATACTGTGCTTCTTAAGCCAATTGTGAACTGCGTGACAACTCGAGTAGCCGAGACGGCTAGCCAGTTGCGTTTGAGTTAAATTCTCGCGAGCCAAAAGACCTTTAACTAAAAAAGGCCAATCCGACTCTGAAAGATTAGGAGAAGCGAATCGCATAAGTATAAAGGCGAAATAACGCTTATAAACAATTCGCGGCAGCTGGGTTCCGGTAAAAAATACTTCCACTAAAAAGTTGGTTTCTTTGGTTGCGGGAAAACGCGTGAACGAACTCGTATTCGACGAAGCTCTGCTCGCGCAAAACAAGGCGCAAGTATTCGTCGACGACCGCGAAGCGGGTGGAGAATGCGCGGAGAAACTCGAGGAATTAGGAATCGTCGTTCGCGTCCAGCGTTTGGAAATCGGCGATTTCATCGTAAGCGAACGCTGCGCAATCGAACGCAAGACCGCCGCGGATTTCGAGTCCAGCGTAATGGACGGCAGGTTGTTCAACCAAGCCAACGAGTTGAAAGAAAATTTTTTGAGTCCGCTCGTGTGCGTCGTCGGAGACGACTTCGCGTCGTTAAGCGAAAAGGCGTTGCGCGGAGCGGTAATGGCGCTCGTCATCGATCAACGCACGCCCGTCTTGTTTTTCGAAAGCGACGAAACGCTCGCTTCTTTTATGGCTCAACTCGCGGAACGCGAGCAGCTCAGCGAAGCGAAGGAAATGCGGTTGCGCGTGGGAAAAAAGAACGTTCCGCTCGCCGAACAGCAATTATTCCTAGTTCAAGGACTGCCGGGCGTTGGAACGAAAAACGCTCGCGCGCTGCTCGAACACTTCAAGACAATCGAAAACCTCGTGTGCGCTCACGAAAACGAGCTCTGCGACGTAGAAGGAATCGGGAAGAAGCGCGCGAAGGAAATCAAGCGACTGCTTTCCAGCGATTACGAAGAAACAAACGAAAGCGGCGAATCTGAAGGCGCGGAAAACGCTTAATTCTCCCAAAGCTTAAAAGCGCGTCCTGCGAATTTCTTGATTGAATTGAAATGAAAACTAACGGGGATACTTCGAAGCGAATGCGCGTCACGAACGTCGTAATCGCGACGAACGTCTTGCTTATCGCCGTAAAAATCGCGGTCGCCCTGCTCACGGGAAGCATCGCCGTACTTGCGACGTTAGTCGATTCGTTGTTCGACCTGCTCGGCGCGTTGTTCGCGTGGTTCGGAGTGCGCGCCGCAGCCAAGCCGGCTGATTCAGACCACTTGTACGGCCACAAGAAAATCGAGAACCTCGCCAGCCTAGCGCAAGTCACGCTCATCGCGCTCGCGGCGTTCGGAATAATCGCGGAAGCCGGCAGGCGCTTCGCGACGGGCGTCGCAATCGAAGTCGCGCCGTTGGATTTGCTTCTCATTTTGTTCGCGGTGGGAGTCGACGTCGCGCTCGCCGCGTATTTACGCAAGAAAAACCGGGAACTCCACAGTTCGGCAATCGAAGCCGCGGCAGGCAACTACTATTCAGACGTGTTCCAGAACTCCGCCGCGTTAATCGGTCTCGGCTTGGCGAGCGCGGGATTCGTTTGGGCCGACCCCGTCGCCGCCGTGCTCCTGTCGCTGCTCATGCTGCGCGTGGCGTACCGCGTCGGACGGCATTCGGCGAACGAGTTGCTTGACCCGAGCCCTGAACCAGCCAAAATAGCCGATATACAGGAAGCGATTCTGCATTCGCCGGGCGTGAACGGTTTCCACAAGCTTCGCGCGAGAAAACACGAGGACGACGTGTTCATCGACGTCGACGTTCAAATGAACGGCGCGCTGTCGTTGCAAAAAGCGCACGCGTTTACGCACGGAATCAAGGCGCGTCTCGCGAAACTCGGAGTCAAGGAAGCGGTAATCCACTTGGAACCGCCTGAAAGTCCGCCAACCAGGAAAAAACGGCGCAACAAACTGGGTTCGTAATTGTTCAATCAATCGAATGCCGGCGGCTTCTCCAACCGCCATTCTATGGCAGTGCCGTTCTCGACGAGCTTGAAATCGCTGGCGCCGACTTGCGCGAGCGCGCCGTCGACGTAGTACTGCCAGTAAAGCCCGGCCGCGTCGCTTTGCTCGGTTCCGTCGATTCCGGTGACTAGCGCGCCGAACGAATACTCTTTCTTCGTCACGACGAAATTAGTTTCGAGCGCCGCGAGAACTGTGGTGCCGAAGACGACGTTCAGCGTTTTCGAGTAATTCGCGGTCCCGTTGTTGATGACGAACACTACGTTGACAAGTGGTTCCGGAGACGGAGTCGGCGCGGCTGTTTGCGAAACGCAGCCGAGCAGCAAAAGCGAGAACAACAACGCGATTGCGACGATGACGATGTATTCCTTCTTGAAATCCGAAACCTTGAAATCCAAAAAAAACCGCCTCCGAAAAAAGGGTTTACGCTTGTGCTTCGCTCGACTTCGAAACCATTTGAAACGTGTCGTAAAACTTTTGAGTCGGCTTCAACAAGCGCGTCCGCCCCTTGCGCTCCGCCTCCACGTAACCAGCCTGACGCAACTCCGTGATATACGCATAAATTTCTCCGCGAAAATAGTGTTTGAGGTCTTTCTGCAGCAACTCTTTCTTTTTCGCGATCAACGCTAGAATGCGCGTGCCTTTCTTCGTCAAATTGATTTCCTTGCTCGCGCCTGAAACGCGGTCCAAGTAAACGCTTTTCACTTGCATCGCTACGACTTCCTCGCTCACGATTACTTCGAAAGCGCAGTCGCGCCCCGCGTATTCCGCCTTCAGTTCGTGCGCCATCGTCTTGCAGAGTTCGCGCGGAAAACCCGTAATCTTCGAAAGCTCGACGTAAGTCGTCGGGCGGTTCGCGAGAAACAACGCCGCCTCGAAAACGCGCAGCGGAAGCAGTTCCGGTTGCGCCGTTCCGTTCGCTTCCGGTTGCTTTAATTCAGGTAGTTTCGCGCGTTCTTCCTCTAAGTCCGCGTCCGTAACGCCGCCTTCTTCTCCTTCTTCAAGAGAATCCTCGCTTTCTTCTAATTCTTCAGGCATTGAAAACACCGCGGCGGGTTAAACTCGCGAAAAACACTAAACAATACTAAACACTTGGTTTAAAAACGCGTTTCAGTATAAAATAGTTTGGCTCCAAAGCCCTGTTTGAACAAAACCGCTCTGGAGACTAACGAGTAACCGTCCCTTTTTCATTTTTTCGATGGGTTCGGCGAACGCGAAAAATCAAAAGGTGCAAAACAGTAATGGGTTTCTTAGTCCCGCAAGAAAAGTATCTCGGAGCAGGCGCTCACATCGGAACGCGAATGAAGCACGGCAGCATGCGCGAATTCATTTACAAGTCGCGCGAAGACGGATTAAACGTACTCGACCTCAAAAAGCTGGACGAACACTTGCGGCTTGCAGCGGCGCTCGCAGCGAAATATCCCGCTGAAAAAGTTTTTCTCGTAGGCAACAAGGACAACGCCCGCGCGCCGATACTCAAGGCGTGCGAACTCGCGGGATTCAAGAATATCGTCGGACGCTTTACGCCGGGGCGTTTCACGAACCCGTCTCGCGACGATTTCTGCGAGCCCAGCATCGTTTTCGTCATCGACCCCGGCGTCGACAAGCAGGCGGTTCGCGAAGCGAACCACATCAACGTGCCGATTCTCGCGTTGTGCGATACGAACAACAGCACGCGTTACCTCGACATCGTGATTCCCACGAACAACAAGGGGCGCAAGGCGATCGCGTTCATCTTGTGGCTGCTCACGCGCGAGGTCTTGCGCGAGCGCGGAACAATCGTGCGCGACGAAGACTACACGGCCGTGCCCGAGAATTTCGAAGCTTGAAAAAAAAGCGAAAGGAGGCGAATACTTAATGGCGGACGTCAGGAAAGCGTTCGTCGCAGGCCAGTTTTACCCGCGTAGCGCGAGCGAATGCAACGCGATGCTCGCTTCGTTCGAAAACGGCGTCGACAAAAAGAAAATCGCTGGCGTAAAGCCGCGCGCGGTCGTCGCTCCTCACGCCGGCTGGGTTTACTCGGGGCAAACCGCGGCTTATTCTTATCAAGCACTGAAAAATTGCGCGCCAACTGGTTCCGTCTTCGTTGTTTTGTCTCCTAACCATACCGGTTACGGTTCTGCCGTCGCGTTAAGCGCGCTCGACTGGCAAACGCCGCTCGGAACCGTCAAGAACGATAAGGAAGTTCGGGAAGCATTGCTTTCGGCTTCGCCGGTTTTCGAAGTCGCTGAGGAAGCGCACGCGATGGAGCACAGCATTGAAGTGCAACTCCCGTTTCTCCAACACTATTTCAAAGAATCCGATTTTTCGTTTTCGTTCGTGCCGATTACGTTTCTCGACCAAAGCTTGGAAGCCGCAAAAAACGTTGGCGAAGCTATTGCATCCGCATCAAAAAAAATCAAGCGCCCGCTTTTCGTCATCGCGAGCAGCGACTTCACGCACTACGAGCCGGCAGCGCAAGCGCGCGAGAAAGACGACAAGGTAATCGCCGCATTGCGTGACTTGAACGTGGAAGCGTTTTACGACGCTTTGCGGGAAACGCGCGCGACCGCATGCGGTTACGCGCCCATCGCGGCAGCCGCGGTTTACGCGAAGAAAACTGGCGCCAAAAAGGCGGTGCTTCTCGACTTTTCGAACAGTGGGAAAGCGAGCGGCGACTCGAACGTAGTCGATTACGCGAGCATCGCGTTCGCCTAACCGTGCTCTGCTTGCGCGGCGGCCAGAATCATTTTGATTTCTTCAAGCTTTTCGAGGTTCAGCCAAACGTGCGTTCCGTAATGCTTCTTCTTTGATTTCAAGAGACCGCGCGCAATCATTTTGTTGACGACGGTTTTCACGTTCTTCTGGTCGTCCCGCGCGTGCTTCGGAACCTCCCGCGCAATCGTTTCAATCGTGCGTTGTTTCTGCGAAAAACAACGGTCGTCAAGAAGCGTGCGAAGCACGAACGCTTCAAGGAGCAAGTATGAAGCTTTTTTCACAATAATGTTAAAAAAAGTATATTTAAATACGTTTGCGTTCATAGTAAACCGACGAAGAACAAGGAGAGTTGATAGCGCATGGGTTTGAGGCACGTTTTCGGCGAAAAACCGATTCCGCTAGTGCTCGATTTTTTGCTGGTTCATAAGGATTGGGATTACCCGTTGTCGCAAATAGCGCGCGAAACCGGGCTGAGCTACCGAACCGTGCAGACGGTAATGCCCGCGCTGGAAAAAAACGGGTTAATCAGGCAAACGCGGCGTTTGGGCAAAGCAAAGCTTTACCAATTGAATCCTGCTTCTGAAAGCGCGAAGAAGCTGAGCGAGTGCTTGTTGGCGTCGGACTTGGAGTTCGCGAGAAAGGCGGCGCAGAGAAACAACAAGATTGACGTCGTGAAAGCGCGCGTTCCCGGTTTGGCGGGAAAAACCAGCGCGGTTTGAAAAGTGGGTTTAATGACAATCAAGAAACACGCGCATTGTTTTGTTTCAGAACGCGCCTGCCTTCGAGGCGAAATCGTAGTCGGGGAAGGCGTGAGTGTTCTCGACGGCGCGGTTTTGCGCACTGAATCGAAGCGAATCGTTTTAGGGAAGGAGTGCAACGTCCAGGACAATTGCGTTATTCACGCGGAAACGCGCGACGTCGAAATCGGTGAAGGCGTTACAATAGGACATGCCGCGGTAGTCGAGGACGGTGTAATCGGAAAGAATTCACTAATCGGTATGAACGCAACCGTTTGGCAGTGCGACGTGGGCGGCAACTGCCTGATTGCCGCGGGTTCGCTTGTTC
>CAZOKY010000006.1:0-26764 GCA_964580705.1 Microcaldota archaeon
ACGCTTCCGCGTAAACGCCTTGCGCTACCGCGGTTATCTTGAACGGAATCGCGCCCGGGGGAGTGCGCGAAGGAATCGTGACGCGCAGCGTAACCGTTTTTTCCGCGCCCGCAGCCAAGTCGAACGACGTTTCCGAGAGCGTGTAAGAGTTTTTCGTCAAGTCGGTGACGATTGAGCCGGCGGCGCGCGTTTCGCCGTCGTTGGCGACGCGTACGTCGAACGCCGCCGTCTCGCCGCTGCACGCCGGAATTTCAATCGGCGCGTTTACTTTCAGCGAGTTGCATTCGACGACGCGTATTACGCCGTCAATCGAAGTTTTTATTCCGTTGCTGCCTTCGGCAGTCAACGTGAAAGCGTATTCACCGTTTTGCGTTTCGCACGACGGCGCCGCGATGAGCGTCACGGTTTTCTTGGAGTTCGCCGCAACCTGCACGCTGGGCGCGATGAATGAGGAGAAAGCGTTTGCGTGCGCGTCGAAGTCGGCGGTTAAAACGAATTTTTGCGCGGTCGAGCCGTCGTTGCTTATTTGCGCGGTGAAGCGTTGGGCTTCGCACGCGCAGGAATCGATTTGCGGGTTTGTCTTCCACTCGAGCGTAGCCGCGGCTGCGGTTCCCGCCGTGAAAGTCAACACCATTAGGATTGCTATGGCGGTTAACGTGATTTTCGTGGTTTGCCTGTTTTGCTTGGCCATGCTTGGTTTCACTTCGAACGCGTTCACTCTAAGTGTTTTTGTTTCTCCGTTTTGTCTTTGCCGGTCTTCTCGGGATTTTTATCCGAACGGTTTCCAGTTTTTTCCTTGGTTTTTTCCTGTTCGGCGCGGCCCAGTTTTTGTTGCGCGGCGTAATACAACGCGATTCCGATTGCGACGAGCACGACGAACAAAGCGAAGAGCCCGTAATCCCCTCCGAGCGCAACGAAGAAGCCGGAGAGCACGTTCGCGCCGTTCTTGTTGACTGCAAGCGGAAAACGCTTCGTTTTTCCAGTCTCGTCGCTGATCGCGAGCGTCGCAGGGTATTCGCGGTACTCGTCGAAAGCGTTGAGCGGAGCGAAAATCGTAGCCGTGAAATTCCTTGCTTCGTTCGCTGAAAGCGTCGCGCCGCCGAGAGGCGCCATTCCGTACGTCCACCCTGCAGGCAAGCCTTCGATTGCCGCGCTAAGCGTTTTTGTTTCTCCAGCCTCGTTTTTGACGTTGAACGAGAGTGTTATCACGAAACGCGTTTCCTCGCGCGCCACGCTCGTCGACGGTTCGCTTACGCTCGCTTGCGCTTCGCCTATTGCGCCGCGCACGCGCAACTTGACTTTCTTTACGGGCGCTTGAGCGACGCCGCTTTCCGCGTGAATCGCGATTTCGTAATCGCCGGCGGGCACGTCGCCCACGTCGAATTCGAGCGCGATTGTTTTCTCGTCGCCTGCGGCGAGCGGGAACGCGTTGACCGTCTTCGCGGCGACTCCGTTCGGGAGTCCGTCGGCGTAAACAACTAGCCCTGCGACGTCGTAGTAATTCTTGTTTCGAATCGTTACGGGCGCGTTCGTGCGCGTGCCGGGCGCGGCGTTGACGTCGCTCGCCTGGATTTCAAGGCGTTGCGAGACGAGCGGCCCGCCTTCGTTGCCGCCGCTTCCGCCGGGTTGCGTTGCGACGATGTTGACGAGCAGGGTTTGCGAGTCAACGAGCGATTCGCCGTAATACTCGTTGCCGTAGTAATAATTTCCGTTGTTCGTTCCGTCGTTGGTGATGCGGTAGTAATTCATTTTGACTGCCGCGCTTTCGCCGTCGAGAATCGTTTGAGGCGTCGTCGTAAGGAAGCACGCTTCGTAATCCGTTCGTCCGACGGTGACGCGCGTTGAATAAATCGTGGGGCTGGCTCCGTCGACTGCCGCGGTGACGTCGTAAACGCCGGTTGCCGAGTAATAGCAGGAAACGCTGCAGGAACCGGTTCCGCTCGAGCAGTAAGCCGTCTGCGTCTGTCCGTTTCCGCAGTAGACGCGCACGAGCGTCGAGTCGAAGTAAAGCGCTTTCATTTCCGGTTGTTTTTCCGTTTGCGTTTCAATGGTTTTCTTCGCGGTTTCTCGCGTTGCGAACGTCAAGCCGCTCGTCGTCTGCAACTCGTATTCCCCGTCGGTGGTGCAGCCGCCTGCCGAGTCGCAGGAAGTAACGTTGAAGACGTACGCCGTGTCCGCCGCGAGGTTCGTCAACGCGATTTGGTGGCTCGTCACGTAATTCGAGTTCGACACGGAGCGGTAGTCGGAGTGGTTCGCGTAAGCGTAGTCAACTCGCGAGTTCGAGTTCTCGTTCGTAATCCAGTACACGTCGGCGCTGGTAGCGCGGACGTCGATTTCGACGTTGCTGATTATTGGCGCGTAACCGCCTCCGCCGTTCAACGAGTAGTAGTCGATTCGGATGTTCGTCGTTCCGCTACTTGGCAGGAACGGCGTTTCAGCGCGCAACACGAGCGAGTTGCTAGGGTAATAATCGAGTACGCGCAAGCTGTTGGAAGTGCACGCGTTTCCGTGCAGGGTGGCGCGCGGAGTGAAGTAGCCGGTTGAAGAGTAAGTGCACGAAACGCTGCACGAGCCGTCGCCGTAACCGCATTGCACGCCGCGGGTTTCGCCGTTTCCGCAGTCGAACTCGACGCCGTAATCGCCGTAACCGTTGTTGTAATTGTTTCCGTTGTACCCGTCGTAATAACCTGAATTGTAGACGCGCACTGGAACGCTTACTGCGCCGAGCGCCGCGTCCGAATCCGCCGTTACGCTTACGGTTGCAGTGCCTTCGCTTCCGCTTTCGAGGTTCAAGTACTGAGGCGAAACGCTTGTGCTCAAGCCGGTTTTCTTGAGCGCGCTAACGTAAAACGTCGCTGCCGAGCTGCCTTCGTTTTTCACGCGCACCGTCGCCGTCTGCGTGAAACCGCGGCCGACAGTCAACGACGACGGAGAAAGCGTTACCGCGCCTGTTCCCGCGCCGCTAGGCCTTATGCAAAGCGTTCGCTGCAACACGAGCGACGTGCTTCCGTCGCTTGAACGCCGCTTGAGTTCGAACGTGAAATAATAATTCTTGTTCTCCAATCCTTCCGTAGTGAAGCGTAACGGGATTTCGCGCGTCTCGCCTTTCTTGAAAGCGTAAACGTCGTCCGCTTCCACGCCGAGTTCGTTGTCCCCGATTTCAACGACGTAATTCCCGTCAGCCGCGTTGTTCGTCACACGCACGACGCGCGTCACCCAACCTTTGTTCGCTTCCACGCTGAAGCAGCCGGGGTAATCGAGAGAGTAATCGCTTGAGCCGAAGGCGCGCAGAGTCACGCTCGCGGTAGCGTCGTTGATTTCGCTCGCCGCGCTAATCGTGTACGTGACCGTGCCGCTCGCGGCTTCAGGAACGTCGACGCAAAAGTCGACGTTCTTGATTTCGTGGGGAACGACTACGAATTTCTGGTTTCCAACGCTTGAAAATTCGGTTTCCCAGTCGTTGCTCGGCGAAGCAGCCGCGCTTAACGCGACGACTGTGCGGGATTCGCCGCTGTTGCGGAGAAGCAAAGCGAAACAAGTTTTTCCTCCGCCATAACCTTGCTTGTCCGTCTCAAGCGATTGAAGATATAATTCGTCTCCGCCGCGTGCTGAAACGTCCGCAGTAGCGCCGCTGCATTGCGTCGCGCCGCTTGAAGCGGTCAAATAATAAACCCCGTTGCTAGCGTAAACGCACGCGCCTCCGACGCACGAACCGCTTCCGCCGGCGCCGTTGCATTGCGCGGCGGTAGTCGCGCCGTTTCCGCATTGAACGATAATGCTTTCCGGCTCCGCCGTAAAGCCGTCGTACGTTACGCTCACGCTGCCGCTTTCTCCGGGTTTGAGCGCCGTCGGAACAATTGCGACTTCACAGTGGGGTTGCGTTTGCGTCGAGCGTTGAAGGCAAACGCTTAACGAGTTGGAAACGCCCGCTTGCACGTTCGCGCTCGCCTGTTGCGGCGCAAAGCCGTCTGCGCTGACGCTTGCAATGTAATTGCCCGCAGGCAAACTTCCCGCAGTAGCATAGCCATAAACATCAGTGTAATACGTTCCGCGCGGCGTCGGCTTGGGAACGGTTTGCTGCACGAGATCAACGCGTGCTCCGCGAACCGCCGCGCCCGAACCGCATTCGGTGACGTGCGTAGTCAACGAACCCGTAGGCACAGTCGTTGCAGTCGGCGAAGGCGTTGGAATAACCGTCGTAGTCGGCGTGGGCGACGCGCTTGATTCGCGCATTATAACCGTGATTCTCGTCGTCTCGCCGCCGCGCACGCGCGCCGCGACGTGCTGCGTTTCGTAACCGTCCGCGCTGACGGCGAGCGCATAATCTCCCGCGTCGAGTTTCGCGACTTCGATTACTCCGCTGTAGTCAGTGCGGAAGTCGCCGCGGCCGGGAACGCGCACGATTGCGCCCCAGAACGGTCGGACGCCGTCTTCGCGGTAAACGGTGACGACGAGGTTTCCAGTTGACGGTCCGGAAGTCGGGGTCGGAGTAATAGTAACGCCGCTTGCGAGCAGTGAAACGATTCCGGAAGCGCATTGAACTCCGCCTACGACGGCGTCAACGCTGTAAGCCCAAGGGTAACGCAACGGCTGCGAGTAAACGCAGGAAGCGACGCAGTTTCCGTACGCGGCATTGCCTTCGCACGAGCCGTAAACGATTTTTCCATCCCCACAAATCACGGTTGACTGCGTCGGCGCATAATTCAAATCATAGTAAGGAGTTTTGATTACGCTGGTTCCGCTTCCGTAAATAATCGGGGGAAGCGTTTCAACTGCGCAGCGCGGATTGCGCGGAGTAACCGACGGTTCCGGCGTAATAATCGGTTTTTGAGTCGGAGTCGGCGTTGGCCTCGGAGTTGCAGTAGCGCTTCCAGCGTAAACAACCGTGGGACGGCACGCGACTCCGCCTGCGAATGCAGTAACCGTATAGGCGCCTGGCGCGGCGTAACGGCAGCGAGCGTAGCATTCGCCCGTGCGGCTACCGCCGCAATTCCACGCGTACATTACTAGTCCGTTGCCGCAATTTACGGGAACGAACGAGACGGAGTAAAGAGTATTAAAGTAGCGAACGTCGATTTCGGTTGCCGCGCCGACGGGAACGCTTTTCGGGTAAGCGCTGAGCAGGCAGTAAGCTCCGTACGGGCTCAAACAGTCTCTCGCGCAGTAAGCGCTTTCGCCTGCTTCGCAAACGCCGTCACCGCAATAACCCTCGTAAGTTTCAGGCGTTGCGGGTTCTTCACTTTCTTCATTTGTTTGGCTGGGCTGCGTTTTTTCCTTGCAATACGTGAGCGTGTTGCCGCAACTCGGGCAATTGCAAGTATAAACTTCCCCTGCTTTACCGTTGACGGAACACGTTTGTCCGGTTGCCGCGTGAGTTCCCGCGCTGCAGTCAGACGGATTCGAGCACAAGCCAGTCGGCGAACGCTCGCAGTAACAGCGTTTCAACGCCGCGGAACAATAACTCGAGCACAACGCGTTGCTAGTCGAGATGGAACATTCGTAGCCGGGGCGGTGGCCGCTGTCTTGCAGGCAAAGCGTCACGGCGTTGCCGCATTGCGCGTCGTTGGAACATAATTGCCCGGGAAGCGAGTAAGCGTTCGCGTTCGGAGAACCTACGACTAATAGCGCCGTTATTGCCGCGAGCGCGGCTATGAACGGCAAAAATGCGAGTAGCTTGGATGCTTGACTGTAACCCACGAAACCACCTTCTAAAGTTGTTACTACTGTGTAGTGAATAAGTATTTAAATGTTGGGTTTTTGGGGAACTCGGTTTTTAAGCCGCGGGCGGGGGCGGTTCGCTTGGTTCGTCGTCTTTTTATTTGCGCGCGGGGAAAAACTATTTCGTCGGGGGGGTCATCGTACAACCTGGCAGTACGCTGGGCTCCAGTAACGCTGGAGCGCTGACTTCGCTTTGAGCGGAGAATGATTTTTAGCGTTTCGCGCAGGCGTCACCCTGTAATCGGGGTTCAAATCCCCGTGACCCCACTCCCGCTTCGACGCTCTTTATTAAATATCTGCCGCCCGCTAATCTTTTTCATGAAACCGGCTTCCGAACGGGTTCGCAGCCAAACGGCGGCTTTTTTCGGCGACCCGCAACGCAAACTCGTTTTACATGCCACTACTTTCGGCAAAGCAAAAAGCTTTCTGCATTTTTCTTGCCCCTACTCTTCCTTTGTTTGCTCGTGGTCGCGGGTGGCGGCTCGCCCGCGTTCGCCTAAAAGCGCTTTAAAGCGTTTGTGGAATCAGGTATCGATTACTCACGCTTGCTTTTTCGAACGCCACCAGTTCAGGCACGCCTTTTCTTACTCGCCAGCGGACTTTGAAAACGTTTCCGCGCACCCGGTTCTCATCGTGCTTTCCGGAGAGGGTTTGGGTTTAAGGCGGCTTCACGGAGCAAGGCAAGCATTTCCAGTTGAGAACGTCGCCGGCTTCGTCCGCTTGACGCCAGCAGAGTTGAAGGGGTTGTGCGTTGACTTCAACAAGCGGACGCGCGCGGGAGAAAGCGTTTCCTTGCCGCGAGAAGCTTATCGAGCGCTTTACGTCAAGGCGTTCAAATGGCTGTCGTCGGGAGCGCGGCACGACCCGCGGCGCGGCTGGCGCTCAAATCGTTTTTGGAGAAAATAGTTCGGCGCTTTCTTACTTGCAGATTCCCGCGGTTTGCTTCAAGGTTTGCGCGAAGTGAGGACTGCGCAGCCACACGCCGACTTCGTCGTCCGGCTTCGTTTTGCTGTCGGTGAGAAACAATAAGGCTTGGTCGTCTGCTACGACGAGTCTTGAAGGAAGCGCGTTTTCGCGAATGCTGTGCGCTATTTTCACGGCTTCAACCGCCGCGAGCGCCGCCTTGTCCGAGACAAGGTGAATCTTGACGCCCCTGCTTTTCGCCTTGTCGATTTCCTTTTCGTGAACGCGCAACTTGCGCGCGAGACCGTCCGCCGTCGACGCAATCGTCACGTCGCGCTTCGCCGCGGCAATCATCGCCGACATTTTAGAGTAAATAGCTTCACGGCCGCGCAAAGTCCAAACGTGTTCCCCCGCGTTGACGTCTTTTATTTGAACCTTGATTTTGCCGCCCAGTTCTTTTCCTAGGTCGTCGATCTTGACTAGTTCCTCAGTCAAATCGTTTTGCTTCTGCTTCTTCAACGTTTTGAGGGCTTCCGCAATCGGGAGCGCCGCGTACTTGACGGGCCTGCCTTGCTGAATGAGCACGAATCCCCTGTCTTGCAATTTCGTGAGAACGTCGTAGACGCGGGGGCGCGGCAGTTCCGCGCGTTCCGCGAGCTCGCCGGCGGTGTGTTCGCCGAAACTTGCGAGCGCGAAATACGCTTTCGCCTCGTATTGGTTTAATCCGAGGCGGCGCAAAGAATTAACTACGTCGTAATTAGCAGTCATGTAATCAGCGTAATTCAAACCAAACCCACCTATTTAAACTTTTCCGCGTTTTTTCCCCCTTTTCAGAGTAACAAAACGCGTTCGCAGGTTTTCTTTTGCAACAAACACATATTTATATGTATCTACTGTTGAGTAGTAGTCAAACGCAAGGCTTTTATATTACTGCCAGCCCCAATAAGGAATGCCGAGTAGGCGGTTTCGGTGGGAAACAACTGCGGAGCGCTGTAGGGCGCGGTTGACCGGACGTTTCGCTTTCTTCGGCAGGGTGGGTTGAACCATGGTTTCGCACAAAGACATTTTGCTCGCAATAGTGGGAATCGTTCTCGTAGTAAGCGCGTTCGCAGGGCTTAACAACGCCGCTTCGACGTCTTCAGCTTCTGGTTTGTCGCTTCGCTCTTCTTACGACTCGATTAATCTTTATTCTTCGCGCACCGCGAACGTGTTCTTTTACGTTTCCAACGCCGCGAGCGAAGCTAAAACGGTTTCTTTTTCGGCTGATTCCGCGAGCGGTTTCGTCGAAACCTTCTTCGACTATTATGACTCGACGCTTGCCGGCCGGGGTTCGCGCGGCGCGACTTTGCGCTTGACGGCGCCCGGAACAATGACTGGTTGCGACCTGGTTACGGTGAACGCGCGCGTCTGCAGTTCCAGCGGTTGCGAAACGCTTTCGAAGACGCTGCGCGTTTTTGTTTCTCCAAGCAAGGAATCCAGTTACTATATAACGTCGCCGACGAATTACTGCGCTAACTATTACGAGGAAGGCGTCGCACGCGGCTCGCGCGTTCAAAGCCGTTTGGATTTCGCTGGTTACTTCGACCCGACGGAGTACGACGCGAACTTCATCGACTCGTTCGGCGTGCGCCAGTGCAAAAAGATTTCGCCCGGCGAGTACGCGCGCTTCCAGGTTTCGCTCCGCAACTTGGGCGCCGCGACGTCGTACGACGTGCGCTTGATCGGCGACAAAGACGTTTTGAACGCGGAAGTGAGCAGCGATTACGTTTCGCTTGAACGCAACGAAATTGCCGAACTCACGATCAGCGTTTCGCCGTCGAGTTACGCTCCCGCGGGGCGTTACCATGCGGTCGTTCAAGCGCAACGACGCGGCGTCACGGTTTCGGAACAAGATTTGTGTATTGAAGTCGAGCAATCTTACGGAGTCCGCTTGAGCGCGCCAAGCGAATTCGTCGCTTCGACATGCGGAATTTCTTCTTTCAAGGCGGTCGTGGAAAACACGGGTACGGGGCGCGACGTTTTCGCGATTGACGTGAGCGAACCCGACTGGGCGCTCGTTGCTACGCGCAACGTTGATGCGCGAGCGGGACAAAAGCAGCAGTTTGAAGTCAAAATCGACGGAACGCGTTTGCAGCCAGGCGTTTACCGTCTCGGCTTGAAGGCGACGAGCGGCGAAAACTACGGCAGCCGCGAGGTTTCGGACAAGGCGTTCGTTTCCGTTCGCGTCGAGCCGTGCACTCCCGCGACGTCGAAAACTCCGTCGTCCGCGCAAGTAAACCCGGACGTGCAAAAGCAAGTTCAAGACGAACTCGTTAAGCTGACGATTAACATAGAGAATCCTGGCGACTCGCCTATCGACAACGCGAGCGTCGTTTTGCTGGGTTTGCCTGAAAATTGGACGTACTCGGCTGAAAGCGGTTTCACTATTCCCGCCCGTTCGAGCAAGGCGCTGACTATTCTGATAAAGCGCACTACGGATGACGAAGCTAGCGGCGTAATTCTGCAAATCAAGAGCGGGGATGCAATCGTAGGCGTTCAAGACGTTCCCAAGATAGAGTCGCGCGCCAGCGGGTTGACAGGCTTTTTCGTGGCGGCAGGCGGGAACACGTGGATTATCGCGTTGATTATCGTCGTCGCGCTCGCGGTAGTTGTTTTGAGCGGTCGCTTGCAAACCTCGCGCGAAGCAAAACAGGAAAACAATTACGAGAATAAGTTGCGTTCGTTGAAGGCGAAGCTTGAAGCTGAGGCTTCGGAACCGGGTTGCGGAAAAAAAGCGGCTTGAACGAAAAAAATCAGTTGACGGAAAAAACGGTTTGAAGGAAAAAAAGGGGTTTGTGAATGGTTAGCGTTAATCCTCGCGTGAAAGCGAGTCTGGAAAAACTTTACGACGCGGCTGAAGCCCGAAAGGGCTCGCTGCCTACTTTGGAGGGGCGTAAAATGAGTGAAGCGGAATTCGAAGAAAAAATCGACGCGCTTACGGACGACTTGCTTTCTTGGATCGGCGAAGCGAAGCGCAAAGCGTTCGATGACGGTGTGGCCGCTGGAATGCTGAAGAGCGCGGTTGAATCGAGCGGCGAAACCGGCGTTGCCGGCGTGACCGTTTCAACGAAGGCGGTGCCGCCTCAGACGAACGTGTTCGTCGAGTCGCAGGCTTCCGAGGCTTCCGCATTAAAGAAAACGGGTGCGGCGCCCGAGAAGAGCGGCGAGTTGGAAGCGAAGCTCGCTCTCCTCAACGACAAGCTGGACGAGGTGGACGGCGCGATTGCTTCGATTCACGAAATGCAGTTCGACTTGCAGAAGACGCAGGAGGAAGTCAAACGCGAGTTCGCCGCGAAACTCGGCGAATTCGCGGCGTTGAACCGAGAAACGGGAGAGTACATCGACAGCGTCCGCGCAGTCGCTTCGCGCATGACCGATGTGAGCGCGAAGCTCGGAGACGCGCTCGAGGAAAACTCGCGCGCGAACGCCGCCGCTTCGGCGGCGCGCGAGGCGCCGGCGCTTTCGTTCGACGCCGTCACGGAAAAACTCGGGGAAATCGAACGCCAAATAGATTCTCTCGGCGAAAAGACGGCTTCCAAGGAAATGCAGGAAGAGAATTCGCGTTTGCTTTCATCTCAAGGCATTGAACTCTCTTCGCTGAAGAGCGCGCTCAAGAAACAGCTGAAGAGCGTGCGGAAAGCTTCAAAGCGCATTACGCGCGTTTCCCGCGAGCTCGAGGAAGTCGAGGGCGCGGTGAAGCGCAGCGGGCGCAAGACGAACCGCAGCGTGCGGCGCGTGGCTGAAGAAATCGGCGCTGAAAAGAAGAGCGCTAAGCGTTTCGCGAAAAAGGCGAAGGTTAATGCGTCGCAAGCGGCGGAGTCCGCGAAAGCGGCGACCGCGAAAGTCGTGAAGGCGGTGAAAACCGTTAAAGCCGCGAAAGCGTTTAAGGCGGCGAAAACCGGTTCAGGCAAGCGAGCTAAGAAAGCGAATGGCGTGAAGAGCGCGAGGAAAGCGAAGGGCGCGAGGAAGGCGAAGCGCGCCGTCAAGCGCGTTTCGAAGGCGAATAAGACGGTCGTGACGACTCGCAAGAAAGGCGAGAAAGTCAACGTCACGATCAACACGGCATAAAAAACGCTTTAAGCCGCGCTTTTTTCGTTTTTTGTTTTTTTCTTTCTTTTTTTTCTTCTTTTTGCAATTAGTTTTTACTTTCCGTACCTGGCTTCGCTTTCGTTGAAGAAGTCGATTGCCGCCGCGTAATCTCGTTGCGTGAATTCCGGCCACAGTTTGGGAGAGAAATATAATTCGCTGTAACCCGCTTGCAACGGTAAAAATCCGGAGAGGCGTTGAACGCGTCCCGTGCGAATGACGAGGTCGGGGTTTTCAGGGTACCAAAGCCGCGCTTCGAACGCGGCGGGCGTCAAATCTTTTTCTTTCAACGCGCCACTGCGCAAGTCGAGGGCGAACGAACGCGCCGCCTCGAACACTTCTTCTCTCCCGCCGTAGGCGAGTCCGACGCTGACGACGCGCGCCGCGTTGTCTTCAGTCGCTTTTTCGACTCGTGCGAGCGCGTCGCGCAAGTCGCGCGGCAGCGAGTCGAGTTTTCCGAAGAAGCGCACGCTCGCGTCCATTTCGTTTAGTTCGTTGCTTTCGAGCGCTCGGTCAATGTTTTTCTTCATTTGCGAGAACAAAATGCGTTTTTCGAGTGTTCCGCGCTTGGCGAGGTTGTCGAGGGAGAGCGCCCAGAAGGCTACGCTCGGCACGCCGGCGCCTTCGCCGCTCCAGCGGATGACTTCCCTCGCCTTTTCGAATCCGCGGGCGTACGCCGCGGCGATGCCGATTCCGCGTTTGCGGGAAAAACGGCGGTTGCCGTCGGGAATAATCGCTATGCTTTTCAGTTGGCGTTTAGTCATGGTGGCTTTCGTCTCAATGCTATCTACCTTTTACGTTAAACGGAGTTTTTAAGTCCTATGCCTCCCTCGTTTTTAGCGTGGAGCGTTGGGTTGCGGTTCGCAGGGCTGGGCGCGGCGGCCGTGTGTTGTTCAAGGCTAGACGAGCTGATTCGAGCGCGAGGAAGGCGCGAGGCATCATGTTCAACGGGCCGCGCTTCGAACCGTTGTTGTTCGACTTCGGCCGTTCGGCGCGGGGAGCGAATTCGATTCACTCTTTTTTCTGCCCGGTTTTCGACGCGGTTTACCTCGATGAGGGAAAGCGCGTGACGGACGTGGCGACGATTCCGCCGTGGCGTTTCTTCGTTCCTTGCGCGCCGTCAAGGTTCTTGATCGAGTTGCCTGAAGGCGAGGCGAAACGCCTTGGTTTGACTAAAGGCGTGAAGTTGTCTTGGTGATTTGAAGTGCGTTTGGTGCGCGACGCGGAAAAATGCACTGAGTGCGGGCGTTGTCTAGACGCCTGTCCGCTGAAGCCCAAACGGGTTTCTTTTCTCGATTGCAGGCAGTGCGCCGAAGCAGACCAAAACTGCGTTGATTGCGTTCACTCCAAGAAAATAAAGAACACAAAGAAAACAAAGAAAAACGAGTCCGACGCGGTTCATTGTTCGCTGGCGAAATGCGTCGCGGGCGGAGCGAAGCCGGCGTGCGTACGCGCTTGTCCCGAGGAAGCGTTGTCGGTTTCGCGCGGCGCGCTGGGTTGGCGGATCGAGGCGGGCGATGCTGGTGCGGGCTATAAAGTCGCAGGCGCGGGTGTTCCGCGCGTTTTCGGCGGGGAACGCGAAGCGTTGCTCGAACGGGTAATCAAAGAGTTCGTCGAGAAAGGAACGGGCGCTTGCGATGAAGCTGGCGCTCGAAAGGAAATTAAAAAGATTCTGCGGGAAATCTGTGAAGACGAGTCTTTGCTGCTTGACAAACGCGTTGCCGACGAAATGGTTGAGGCGGCGTGCCGCAACGTCTGCGGTTACGGAGTCTTTGATTATTTGTTGAAGGACGACGAGCTCGAGGAAATCAGCGTAGTCGGCGTCGGACGCCCGCTTTTTGTTTTCCACCGCAAGAAGGGTTGGCTGCGCACGAACTGCTTGCTTTCGAGCGCGCAATTCGCGGTCGACGCCGTCAACAAGATGGCGCGCCCTCTCGGCAGGCGCGTTACGTTTCAAAACCCGCGCCTCAGCGCGACGCTGCCTGACGGCTCGCGTTTGCACGCGGTCGTGGAGCCCGTCGCGCAGAGCGGCGTGGAAATCACGATTCGGAAGTTTCGCTCGAGTCCGATGACTATGCTTGACGTCGTGAATTCGGGGACGATTTCAAGCGAAGCCGCCGCTTTTCTCTGGTTGTGCGCTTACGCCGACGTCTCGATGCTCGTCGCGGGCAACACGGGCAGCGGCAAGACGACGTTCCTTAACGCGTTGTTTTCGTTCATTCCGTTGGAGGACCGTGTCGTCGTCACGGAAGAGACGCCGGAAATCGTTGTTCCTCAAAAGCATGCGGCGCGCATTATCGCGAACGAGGAACTCGGAATTCCGTTGAAGGACTTGGTGAAGGACACGCTGCGCATGCGGCCGGACCGAGTGATTATCGGGGAAGTGCGTTCGCGCGATGAAGTCGCGGCGTTGTTTGATTCGCTGTTGGCGGGGCAGGCGCGGGGTTCGTACGCCACGTTTCACGCGAACGACGCGAAGGAGGCGTTGACGCGTCTCGTAGCGTTGGGCGCTAATCGCGACGACTTGAACTCGATTGACTTGATAGTAGTCTTGCGCCGTTTTACTCTTTATGATTCTTTCAATAAGAAGCAGCGCGAGGTCAGGCGTTGCACTGAGATTCGGGAGGTCGTTGGAAGCGCAGCAGGCAAAACAACGGCGTTGTTCGAGTACGATGCGGAAAGCGATGCGTTGAAGCCAACGAATTTTTTGGCGTCTAGCGAGACGCTGCGCAAGATAAGCGTGAACTACGGCGAGTCGCCGAAAGCGTTGTTGAAGGAAATGGCGAAGCGCGAAGACTTTCTCGATTCGCTGCGGGAGAAGCAACTCGTTTTCGCCGCGTTTTCGCGCCGCGCGCACGACTACTTGTTTTCGAAAAAAAGTTAGGCTGCCGCGAGGTAAATTCCGAGTGCTATGAGGGCGGTTGCACCGATTTTTAAGGCGAGTGTTTGCGGGGCGAGGTCTTCCTTGAAGCGTTTCGGGAAGAATCGCGTCGCAACCGCGGCGAAAACGAAGAACAAAGCGAGTTTGATTGTTTCGCTTCCTGAAACGATTGATGCGGGTGCTTGCGCGAGCGCGAATCCGAGGAGGACTAGCGCGGTAAAGTAAACTAGTTCGTTCAAAGCGGGAACCGCTGCTTTTCTCGGGGTTTTCAGCGCGGATGCGACTTCGCTGCGAACTTTTTTTGATAACAGCGTAAAGCTTACTACAAAGAAGAACGCTATTCCGGCGATTCCCCAGTAATTCCACACGCTCGCGCCTTTCGCGAGAACGCCTTTTTGCAGGACTTCGAATAATCCCCACGTCGCAGATGCGGCGAGCATAGCCCAAACGCCTTTTTCGAAGCGGAGGCCGCGAACGTCTTTAAGCGTTATGATTACTGCGCCTGTGACGGCGATTACGATTCCCGCTGCTTGAAGCGCGCTTAATTTTTCACCGAGCAGCAGGATCGCGAACGCGGTAGTGAACAACGGGAAGATGCTGTGGAAAGGCACGAGGCGAGTGGCTTCGCCTTGCGATAACGCTAGCCACCAGAACAAGCTTGTTACGCCGAGCATTAAGCTCGCGGCGAAAATGAGGGCCGCGTCGGCGAGCGTGCCTTGAAACGGGAAGACGATAAGCAGAACGAGCGAGCAAAGCATGTTGACGAACGACGCGAGAACGCCGAAAGCGAACGGGTTCTTGAATACGGTGCCTAGCCCGGCTCGGTCGACTACGTTCGCAAACGCCATCAACGCCATGGACGCGAAGACGAGCCAGAACCACGTCAAATCCATTTCATCAACTCAAGACGAGGGCGGCGCCCACGGCTACTATTACGGCGCCCGCGATTTTCACGGCGCTCTTGCGAAGTGAAAGTTTCTCGAACGCGTGCTTCGGGAACGCCCAACCCCACGCGGCGCTTAACGCGAGAACGATTATTGGGCGTACGGCGGTTATTGGCGCGACGAGCGACGCGAGCGAAGCTTGCAAGGCGAACGCCGTCGTCACGTATGACGCCATGGCGAAGATTTCGTTAGCGACGGCAGTGAACGCGAACTTCGGGCGTTTCGCGCACGCCGCGACTTCGTCGCGCGTTTTCTTGAAGGCGAGCGTTGAAACGACGAGGGCGCCCATCACGATTCCCGTGAAACCAACCATAGTCCACGGGTTGACGAAACCCAAGACGTATTTTTCGATGACGTTGATTGCCGCTACAGCGAGGGCAACGCAAAGCATTAATGCGATCCCGCTTCGCAACTCGATTTTCCCGCGCTTGGAGCGGAGCGCCGTCAACGTCACGCCGGCGACGATTAACATGATGCCGAACGCTTGAATTTGAGTAACGTTTTCGCCGAGAAAGGCGGCGGCGAACACCAGCGTGAGCAGCGGGTAAACGTATAACGCGGGTATTACGCGCGCGAGGCTCCCGCTTTTTACGCTCGCGTAAAACAAGTAGTACGTTGCCGCGACGAGTATGCTGCTCGCAATCATCCACGTTATTGTTTCGAGTGAGAGCGCGCTCGGCAGCGGGTAGAACGCGAGTAACGCCGCGCCGGCTGCGAGTTGCACGCACCCAGAAAAAACGGCGTAGGCGCGGACGCTGGGCGCGTATTTGCTGAACATTATTTTGTCTACGACGTCGGTGACGGCCAGTAGGAACGCGCTGGCGAGCGCGAACAAAACCCAGGTTTCAATCACGGTTTTTCTTTATTCCGGCAACGATTATAACGCTCTCTTTCCTTGTCTTCACAGGTTTTTTCACTTCTTCCGCAGGGCGGCAATTTTAAACCGCGCGGCAACGTAACAAAATCATGGGTTCGGCTTCGCTTCCGCAACGCCTTCCTGAAGGCGTCGCGCGTTCGCTCTCTTTCTCAGGACTATCTTTCTTGCTTTCCGAGCGTTCGCTTGAGCGCTTGAAGCGCGACTTAAGCCAGGCGGGCGCTCGCCGCGTTTCCGCGGCGGAGTGGGCTAGCGCATCGCTTTTCACGGCGTTGCTTGCGGCGGCGTTCGCCGCGTTCGCGGTTCTCGCTGCTTCAAGTGAAGTCCTCGCGGGTTTGGCGGCTGGCTTCCTGGCGTTTGCCTTGATTTTTGCGGTTTGCTTCAACTACCCTAAGCTTGCCGCAGTGAAGCGCGCTGAAGAAATCGAACGCGACTTCGCCGTAGCGTTGCGCTCGATAGCGATTCAACTAGCGGCAGGCGAATCGTTCGAAAGCGTGCTGCGGCGCGAAGCCAAGGGTGGCGCCCAAGGGAGTTCCGAGTTAAGCCAAGAGTTCGGGCGAGTCCTCCGCGATTCTGAACGCATTGGCTTGGGTTCTTCACTTACCGCAGCAGGCGCGCGTTGCGCTTCCCCGCTCGGGCAACGCGCTTTCGCGCAACTCCGCTTCGCCGCCGAACACGGCGGCCGCGGCGAGGCTGCGGCTGCGTCTTTGCGCAAGTTGGCGGACGAATTCGTTGCAACGCAAAAAGTGAGGGCGCGCGAATTCGCGGCGAAGCAAGCGTTCTTCGGATTGTTGTTCGTGAGCGTGGCGTGCGTCGCGCCCGCGTTGTTCGCGGCTTACGTAATCGTAGGCGGCGCTTTCCTCGAACTTTCGTTCGGCGCAACGGAAGTACTGCTGGCGTTCGTCGTGCTTTTCCCGTTAATCGACGCGGCGATTCTTGCTTTTCTTTTGTGGAAGACTCCCAAACTCTTGGTTGGTTGAAAGAAAAATGGTTTTTGAGGAAATCGGTGAAGAAAAACGGCGGACGCTTTTGTTCGTAGCCGCGGCTTCGCTCGCGCTCGCATTCGCAGAATTGCTTTTACTCTCCATTCCGTTCCTCCAGCTAGCGCTTGCCTTCGTCGCAACTCTGCTTTTGCCTCCCTTGCTTTTGTGGTTTTACTGGGATTACGTTCGAGAAAAACGGTTGAAGGAAATAGATGCGGCGTTGCCGAGCGCTTTGCTGCAGGCGGCGTCGTTTCCGAAGCGCGCCAGCATGGAAAAAATTTTGGAGTCGCTTGCAAGCGGCGGCCACGGCGTTCTCAGCAAGGAGTTCGAGAAAACCGCGCGGCAAATCGAGAGCGGTTCAAGCGTTCCGCGGGCGCTTGAAGCGTTCGCCGCCCGCAATCCGTCGCTTCTCTGCCGCCGCAGCGTGGATTTGCTTCTCGCGTCGTACGAGCGAGGCGCGGACTTGGCGCCCGCGTTCAGGGAAGTCGCGGAAGACGCGTTCGACTTGCAAGCCATCGGCCGCGAGAACGCGGCTGCAGGCGCGCTGCAAAAGTATACGCTGCTGGCTGGCGGAGCGTTTCTCGTTCCAGCGATTCTCGGCGTGCTATTGAATCTCGTTGCGTCGCTCGGCGTAGGCGCCTTCCCGTCTTTCGGCGAAGCGGAGGGCGCGGCTGCGCAAGCCGCGCTCGCTCAGCGGGCGGCGGTGCAGACTGCAGTCGTCATCGGCGCGCAAGCGTACCTCGTTATTTTCGCTGCTTTGGCGGGCGCGTTCGTCGCGGCAGCCGAAGGCGCGCGACGCAAGGCGGTGCTTTACTTCGCTTTCATGGCGCCGCTCGCACTCATCGTTTTTCACGCGCTGCAAGCCGTGAGCATAACTTAAGGCATAACATAAAAAGCGGGGGAGGAGTAACGACGGCAGGTGATGTTTCTTGAAAGTCGAGATTACCGAAACCGAGCGAGTAACGCTGAAGAATCCCGTAATAATCGAAGGTTTTCCGGGAATAGGAATGGTCGGCACGATTTGCGCGTCGTACCTCGCCGACAAACTGGGAATGAAGATGATAGCGCATCTTTCTTCATCGCATTTTCCGCCAATCAGCGCGATTCACGATTACAAGCCGGTTTCGCCCGCGCGCATTTACGCGAGCGAGAGGCACGACCTCGTCGTATTATTCAGCGAATTCGTTATTCCCGCGGAAATCGTTTACACGTTGAGCCAGGAAATAATCGCGTGGTCGAAGAAAAAACACGCGAAAGCGATTTACTCGCTCGCAGCGATCGCGACTCAAGAGCCGAAGGACACGGTTCACGGAATAGCGAGCACGCCCGAGATGGCGGAAGTCCTCAAAAAACACGGCGTCGAACTCATTAAGGAAGGCGCGACGCAAGGAGTGAGCGGCGTGCTCATAGCGGAGTGCGCTGCGCAGCGTTTTCCTGCTGCGAATATAATGGTGCAGACGTCGAACCCGTTGGACCCGAAGGCGAGCGCGCGCTTGCTCGACAAACTCAGTGAGTTAATCGGCGTGCCCATCGACACGAAGGCGTTGATCAAGGAAGGCGAGAATGTGGAGACGCGCATGCGCGAGGCGATGGAGAAGATGAAGGCGCTGCACTCCGACTATAAGGCGCGGGAAGAAAACCCGATGTACGCGTGAGGTGGCGCCAGTAATGCCGCGCGGTTTTAGTGTTTTGAAGGCGCAGCCGCGCGACGCTCGAGAAATCGCCGTTCTCGAAGGATTGCTTTCCCGCGGCCAGCAGGCGTTGAAGTCGCGCGCGCTCGCACGCAAATTTCCGCTAGCAAAAAATTTGCGGGAAGTTCAGGAACGCGAGACGCGCGCGCTGTTGCGTTCGCGAAAAGCGGTTGTGTTTAAGGCGGTTGATTCGGCGAACTGCAAAATAATCGGTTTTCTTGCGGGAGACGAACGGTTGCATCGCCCTCGCTTCGCGCAGCGTCGTTACGCGTACCTTTACGCCTTGTTCGTTTTGCCTGAGTGGCGCAAGCGAGGAGTCGCGCGAGCGTTGTTCAACGAGTTCACGTTTTGGGTAAAGCGTCGGAAATTGTCGGAAGTCAGCTTGAAGGTTTGTTCGCGCAACGCCGCGGGACGCGCGTTTTACGAATCCGTGGGCGCTCGCTGCTTCTGGCTGGAAATGAAGAAATTCCTTTGAATTTCCTTTGAAGCGGCTTGCTTCGAAACCGCTTTTAACCGCCTGCCGCACAATTAATCCCGCAGGGGTTGCAGAGCTTGGAAAATGCGCGAGGCTTAGACGACGCGGCTGCGAAGTTGCGGTTGCAGCGTTGCGGGCGCTTCTGAGAGACCTCGTCCCTTAGGGGTTCGAGGGTTCAAATCCCTCCCCCTGCACTCTCTCTTGGACTCAGAGCACGCCGATTAGGTGTGAAATTACCTAGTTGCGCACTAACCTTTAAACGCTCTTCCCGCTGGAGGAATGAGCGGCATGAAGGAATTCGAAGTGCACAAGAACGAAAAGAATTTCGACCAAGCGTGCGCCCGAGTCGACAAAGACGGCGAAGTCTGCCTTGAAAACAAAACGCTGATTTTGTCGTTCGCCAAAATGCGTTTAGCGAGAGGTTCAAGCAAACTGCGAGTCGTCAAATGCGTCTACGGCCTGCGCTACTTGTCGCACTGGCTTAAGAAGCCGTTTGTGGACGCGTCGAAAGACGATTTGGTTGAACTCGTCGGCGAGATCGAGCGCTTGAATTACGCGGAAAACTCGAAGTACGACTTCAAAGTAATACTCAAACTATTCTACAAGTGGTTGAAAGGAAACGACGAGGACTACCCGCTGGAAATCAAGTGGTTGAAGCCGAAGCTCAAAAACCACGCGCACAAACTACCGGAAGAACTCATCACGGAAACCGAGGTTTTTGCTATGGCTGCGGCAGCCGATAATCCGCGCGACAAAGCCATGGTCCTAGTTCTCTACGAAACCGGTTGCAGAATAGGCGAACTCTTATCCCTACGCATGAAAAACGTTATTTTCGACAAGTACGGCGCTATTCTGCGCGTTACAGGCAAGACTGGGGATAGGCGCGTTAGAATCATTAGCGCAGCACCCGCCCTTGCGTCCTGGGTCGAAGTGTACGCGCATTCCAGCGAGCCAGACGCGCCCCTGTGGCCGCCAATATCGTCAAGCCACAAGAACAAAGGCGCGCCAATCGAATACCGCTCAGCATACGTCTTGTTAATGGATTTAGCTAAGAGGGCCGGGATTCGCAAGCGCGTTTATCCTCATTTGTTTCGCCACAGTCGCGCCACGTTTCTAGCTGGAAAACTGACTGAAGCGCAAATGAAGGAATACTTCGGCTGGACTCAAAGTTCGGAAATGGCGAGCGTCTACGTTCACTTGTCAGGCCGGGATGTTGATAATGCGCTTCTCTCGCTTCAAGGACTCGTGAAACCTGAAGACAAAACGGAAGACCGTTTGAAAGTGTGTTTTTGTCCTCGTTGCAAGGAAAAGAATTCGCCGATAGCCAAGTTTTGCTTGCGTTGCGGCACGCCGTTAGACGCCGGAGTCGTCGCGCAAGTCGAAGACGAACGAGAGAAAGGCAGCACGGTAATGAATGCGTTGATGAAGGACGCGGAATTCAAGGAATTCGTGTACCGCAAAGTCGTCGAACTCGGACTAGAAAAGCAGGTTGCTTGAGCCGTTGTTTTTGCGCGAGGTTTGCGCGAGGCGCTCGTCTGCGTTCTCGTTTTTTTCCAAACGTTTGGGGTTGCGCGAGAATTGCGCGAGATTTCCAGCGTTTCATACGAGGTTTGCGCGAGATTTTCCAGCCGGTCTTAGAGGTAAATATATGCTGTACTATTAGCGAAAAGTAGTAGCTACTAGTAAGACATAATTCCTGGGTTTCGAATCCTTGTCATCCTGCGCATTTGGTGCCCAAAACTATTGTTTCCTGCGCAAATCCTGCGTCATTTTCATTTAAATAATTAGTAGTGGAAAACGCGTTTTAAATCCTGCGCAACATCCTGCGCAACCAACCCGGTTTAGCTAGCCCAGGGTTTGCGTTGACTGCTCTGCTTCAACAACGCTCTCCCGTTTCAAAATCAGGTGCTCGCAGTCAAATTGTTTCAGTCAACTCAGTCAACCCAACTGCTTCAAGCGAATCCCAAACTCCCAGCGCTCCAGACGGCGTTTTAACTAAGATTTCGCGACTCAGATGATTCAATTGAATACGCGCGTTCTGCAAGCCAGAACCGCGTTTTGAACTAGAAAAATCCCATATTAATTACAAACTATAATAAGCGTAAAAATCTACTTGCCTTTCCATCTGCGCGAGTAAAACCAGTACGCGCCGCCAGCAACCAAAACGATTGCTGCAACCCAGCCTGCGAGCGTCCAATCAAAGCCGGCGCTTGAAACGCCTTTCGTTGCTACGCCGGCTTTCTTCAACGCCGCGTCAGACTGCTGCAGGTACGCCGACGCCGCAGCGTAATCCCCGCGTTCAAACGCTTGTTGGGCGAGACCGAGGAGGCGTTCGGCTTCTTGAACGTCTTTGTTCTGCGACTTCGCAACCCTAATCAACTCTTGAACAACCGAAATCCCAGCGCGAACATCTTTCTCCTTCGCTGCGTTCAACCCGCTAACACTCGGTTGCACGGAAGGCGACGCTGACGGCGAAGGCGACGGCGTCGTGGTTGAAGCAACGCTAGGCGCAGGCGAAGACGAGCTAGACGAAACCGTTGGCGCCGGCGTTACCGTTACGGTAGGCGTTGGCGTTGGAGTCGAACCACCGCTGCCCACGTAAACCGGAGTTGGGGAAGGGCTAGCGACGCCAAACGTGTCGCTCAAATTATTTGTGGTCGCGTTATAGTTCCTTCTTACAAGCTGCGCTCCATTCAACGTAAGCGTCGTATTATACAAGCCTACATCGACGGGAATATCGTTGTTTGTCACGTGCTCGATAAGGTATTCAGTGTCGGTAAAACCATCTGCTCCAGTCGTAAGATTCCAAACCGTTTCGTTGCTACTGTTTTGAACTAAAATATTTGCATTTGCAACAGGAAGACCAGTATTTACATCATAAACATAAGCGCGATAATACCAACCAGTATACAGCGTAGTGTTTTCATCAATAAGTGTGCTTGGAATTGGAGAACGAGGCACGCCGTTGACGATGGTATTAATCATTGTTAATGACATTGGCAAAGATAGACTGTTAGAAAACAAAGTATGACCGAGCGTATACGTAAATTGCGTATCATACCAGATACTACCATTGGCAGTTCTGTTGTGAATTGCATCACTATTTTTTAGGTATAATAGCCTGATAGTATGGTCATCTCCTACAATTGTATTGTTACGATATATGATGTTCTGGGATGACGAATCAGCATACCCACCTCCCGACCAGGTTCCCGTGTTATTCGTGACCGTACCATTCTGGTTGCCCTTCATCGCTATAGAATAGAACCCGCCGCTCACGTAGTTATTTGCCACAGTCGGATTGATGCTATAACCAACAAATAAGGCGTGGTTTATAGATACGTTATCGGTCGGCGCATATAGCGCATTATTCAGAATCTGTGCCCCGATTGTAGCCCCAGGTATACCTCCTCTTTCTGCCCCGACCAAAATCATATAAGAGATATAATTATTGTCGATATTTAGGTAGTTGTTACTGATAGTTAAGTTATACATTGGGTCTAAAATATTTCCAGCATCACTGCGCATTCCTATTGAGACGTTACTGAGCCACAATGTATTGTTTGAGAGATTGATGTTATCTCCAGACGCAACACGGATTGCATATCCAGATGCCGTTCCGTTTCCGAGTCCGAAACGCGTGGAATTGGAATAATTCGAACCGATTGTGTTGCGTATTATTGAAAGATACGGAGTTTCGCCAAAAACATAAATCCCTACTTTGTTTGCAATCGTGTCATTCATTATTATGGTGTTTCCGTCTATAGTGGTGTAATTTGCGTTGCTTATATAAATTCCTTGTATTGACATTGACGGGTATGTTAAAGACCCAATCGTATTATTATAAATCGTTCCATCGTTTCCACTAAAGTAAATACTGGTAGTTGAAAGACTGGAATTAGTTTGGTTAATAAAACCACAATTCTCCACCGTCGTGTTTAACTGGTTCGAGTAAACACCGTAGCCCGTCGTCGCGCTGGAGTAATTGATTCCGTAGCCATTGCAGTCGATGGTGACGTTTGAGGCGGTGACGTTGAAACATGTTCCTGTTGAGGAAACGCTATTTATCAAGTTATAAACCGAATTAGATGCCGATAAAGTTCCACAAGTTGAAGGAGCTATAACATTCAAAGTTCTATTTATTGTTATGTTAGTGTTTTCAGCCGTGTCGTTACACCAAACAGCCCATTTGTAATTGCCATTTGATATTCCAGCTACAGTTATATTCAGCCAAGTATTATTCGCATAACTCGAGTTAGTGTAATTGACTTGCCAGATTCCCGTCCAATTTCCCCATAATTGAATCGTACCAACCGCGGCGTTGTCGGAACATTTCATGTCGAATGTGATTGATGAACTTGTCGAATTGTAATTATCAACTGGATTAGTTCCTTGAGAAGCTACTGGCGGCGTGCCGTCTATAGTAAAAGTATTATTGCTTGTTGCGAAACTGCATTGGCTTGCATTATCACAAGCAAGGCAATTCCATAAATAAGTTCCGCCACTAATTGTTTTTGTAAAGGTAGTTGGATAATTATTTATTGGCGTTGAATTCGTTTCGTTTGCCGTCCATGAACCCGTCCAATCGCCATATAACGTTACGTCTGTTAAATTAACATCATCTGTTGCCGTGCAATTAAAAGTAATGTTTGATAAATTTGAACCATAATTGTTTACTGGAGAATTAAGAACTGATGTTGGAGGAGTATCCGCTATGCCTAAAGTCAAGACAATTGGATTAACTCCTGCAATATAACTTTGAACTATTGAAAAATTGGCTGAAGTAGTATTATGCCCCATCGCAGCAGCAGTATAATTATGAGGTGTCATGTTGTAAACTGCCGTCGTATTCTGCATATATTCTTGAATTGTTATTCTTGATGCGTATCCCGAGCTGTTTGTTAAGCTCCAATTCAATAATGACCCAGCATTATCCGATATGCTTACGTTTGCTCCATTTACTGCATTCCCCGTCGTGTCATTTACGAAAGCGTCTGCATACCAGAAAACGTCGATAGAACCTGTAGACGTTATACTTGTATCGGACTTGTTGAATGTGCAGTTTGTGAAGTTGTTGATACCTGAATCTGCTTTAATGTCAGCGATGCCAGAATTAGAAGCATTAATCAAAGAATCTTTTATTGAGTTTCCAGTTGAACTTGTCTTAAGATAAAATCCATACCCATTCGTTCCATTCGTGTTCACATTACTGTTCGTAACATTATTCCCACTCGCAGTCAAAAGATAAATCCCATATAAATTAGAATTCGTTGTTGTCGTAATATTTAATAAATTAAACAAATTGTTCTGCAAGAAAGCTGAATTAGAACCGTAAGCGAAAACACCGTATCCTTTGCTCGTCGTGACTTTTGAATTATTTATTATTGACGTTGACGTGTTATAGAAGCTAAATCCATCATTCCCCATTGTTACGTTATCATAAGTCACATTAGAGCACCAAGCACAAACTAATTGACCAATTGTTCCAGAAACATCCGTGTTCTGCAAAATCACCGAGTTACTTGCAGAATAATTATACCAAATAGGCAAACCTTCTGCTAAGTTTGATGTATCTATGCTTTGATTGTAGTGAGAAGAGGTTGTTCCTGTAACGTAAACACCGACTGCACTTGTTGTGTTGAAACGGTTTCCTGTAAGAGTGGAGTTTGTTGAAGATTCTGAGGAAAAACCGTAACCAGTTCCAGTTACTGTGATATTGTTACTCGTAAATGTGTTGTTGTTTGAACTCGTAAAAACATGAATTCCCCAAGCAGGAATTCCAGAAATCGTGTTATTCATTACATTATTGTCGGAACCCGCATTAATCTGAATCCCACCATAACTTGCCCCTGAAACTATAATTATATTGCTAGACAAACTATTATTTGAAACTAAATTAAGATAAATTCCCGTTCTTGCGGTAACGCTATTGTTTGTTATGTTGTTGTTTGAACTTGAAGAAAGAAGAATTCCAAAACAATCTGGATTCAAAATTGTTAGGGTATTATTAAATATCGTTCCACTTCCAGAACTTACCCCAACATAATAAATTGCATGAGAATTAGTATTAGAAATATTCATCTGTTTCACAATACAATTCTTCACCGTCGTGTTCGTCGAATTCGAGTACACTCCGTTACCTGCGCCCGTGCTGGAGTAATTAATTGTGAAGCCACTACAGTCAATCGTGACGTTCGCCGCCGTTACGTTGAAGCAGGTTCCAGATGCGCTCACATTGTTTTGTAGTTGGTAGTATTCGCCTGCAGTTGGAAGCGTTCCACAAACAGTCGTTAAATTCAAAGCGCTCGCGAACGCTCCTGCAAACAGTAGGCACGAAAAGAATAAAGCAGTAAAGAAAACGACGTTCTTCAAACCGTTCGTCACCCGCTAAACATTACTCGCGTTACTTACGACTACTCGTGAAAGGCTTTACCCCCCCCCCAGTTAAAAAAGCGCGCAAACCGCGCAGTTTCAAGGAAAAACTAGTCGCTCGATGCCCGCGCAGGATGCCTTGTTGCGTGTTTGCCAGCAACACTATTATCAGACGAAGTTGTTTTCGTTGAACGCCTAACTCGCGCAGTGCTTATTAATGCCGAAAGCTACATTTTCGTGCGCGGTCGAAGAGCGGAAAACGGTTTTCTGCTTGGAGTCCTGCACTGGGCTTACTCCCCCTGCACTACGCGCGTTTCACTTCGTTTTTTTCGCGCGGGCGTTTAAAAAAGCGGCACGCTATTAATGCTTGGAGGCGTAACGAATTCATGTTTGAAGAACAAATCGCGGTTTTAGCTTCAAGTGCTTTCGCGAGCGGGGAAGCGTTGTTCGGCCGCTTCGGGGCGACGGTCGCGCTTTTGTCAGTCGGCATAGCGGTTTACGCTGCAATCGTGGGCACGTTTTACACTTTCTTGTCCCGCCGCGTTCTTTACGAAACCAAGCCGGAAAACCGTAAAGGGATTTCTGGTTTAATTCACCGTTTCGGGGGCGCCGTCGCAGTAGTGTTGAAGTACACGTTCTTGTTTCCCGCGATTACGTTCGTTTGGTTCGCGTTTATCTCGACGTTCTTGTTTTTGTTGTCGCGCACCGTCGCGCTTGAAACGGTTTTCGTTTTGTCGATTTCGCTTGTGGCGGCGGTTCGCGCTTTGGCGTACTACAAGCAGGAAATCGCGGTCGACTTGGCGAAACTGTTGCCTCTCGTAATGCTCGGCGTCTTGATCGTCGACCCGACGCTTTTCTCGCGCGAGCTGGTGGAGTCGCGAGTGCTTCAACTCGCCGGAGCGTTGCCTGAATTCGCCGCGTTCGTCGTTTTCGTCGTCGTGCTGGAATGGTTTTTGCGCGTCTCGTATTTCTTCGTGACGCTCGTGAAAGGCACGCCGGCCGTTGAAACGGCGGTTGAAGAAAGCAAGCAAGCCGGCAAGTAAGCCCGCAAGGGTTTTTCAAAATTCATTGTTTTTGGTTTTTACTTCGTTTTTTACTTCGTTTTTTTAAATTGTTTTTTAATTCGGTGGTTTTCTTTGGCGGTTGCTTTTACTGACGGCGTCTTGTTCGTTTTACTGCTCGCGTCGTCAGCATTTTTCTCGGCTTCGGAAGTCGCGTTGCTTTCCGTCAGCCGCATTCACTTGCGAATGCTCCGCCGAAAGAAAGCGCGCGGAGTCGAAGCGCTCGCCGCGTTGAAAGCGCGACCCCAACGAATGATTATTACCGTGTTAATCGGCAACAACCTCGCGAACGTCGGCGCGTCCGTACTCGCCACGTCGATCGCGACCCAGGTTTTCGCTTCCAACGCGTTGGGAATCGCTACGGGCTTCGTGACTCTAGTTTTGCTGCTGTTCGGCGAAATCACGCCGAAGAGCTTCGCTTCAACGCACGCGGACAAAATCGCTTTGCGCGTCGCGCCGCCTTTATTGTTGATGCAGAAAACGCTCAAGCCGTTAGTGGTTTTATTCGAGTGGTTCGCGCACGCCGTTCCAGGGAATTACGCGGCGGTTACGGCGGTCCGGCGCATTACCGAGGAAGACATTCGCAGCGCGGTGGAGTTAAGCGCTGAAGAAAAATCGATTACGGAGGCGGACAAGAAATTCGTGGGGGAGGCGTTGGATTTCAGCGACTTGAAGGCGCGCGACGTGTTGACGCCGGCTTTGCACGCGGTAGTGATTCCCGGCGAGTTCGGAGCGGC
>CAZOKY010000007.1:0-26628 GCA_964580705.1 Microcaldota archaeon
ACAAAATGTTTTTCTTGGGGTCGCGCGGCTTGCGGCGCATGACGTCCGGGTCAGCAGGGTTCATGGCTAGCGCTAGAGCGGGCGGGCTGTCCGTAATGATGTTCATCCACAAAATCTGTATGGGCGCGAGGGGGCTCGGCAACCCCGCCATTATCGCAAAGAAAATCGTGAACAATTCGCCGATATTGCACGACAGCAAGTAACGCACGGCTTTAACGATGTTGTCGTAAACTATTCGGCCTTCTTCCACCGCGAGTTCGATGCTAGCGAAGTTGTCGTCGGTAATCACCATGTCGCTTGCTTCCTTCGCGACGTCCGTGCCCGTGATTCCCATTGCGACTCCGATGTCGGCGGCTTTAATCGCGGGCGCGTCGTTGACTCCGTCGCCCGTCATCGCCACGACTTCGCCGTTCGCTTTCAACGCTTTCACTATTCGTAGCTTGTGTTCGGGCGCGACGCGGGCGAAGACGACGGTGTCACGCACGGCTCGCGCGAGCGCTGCGTCGCTCATGCCGTTGAGTTCGACTCCGTTGATGACGCCCGTCTTGCCGCTTCCTTCGAGCCCGAGTTCTTTTCCTATTGCTTGCGCGGTGTAAGGGTTGTCGCCGGTAACCATGATGACGCGTATCCCCGCCTCGTGGCAAACCGCAATCGCTTCGCGCGCTTCCTGCCTGGGCGGGTCAATCATTCCCGCGAGCCCGACGAAAACGAGTTTTTCTTCAACGCTTTCAGACTCGGGTTTTTTCGCTTCAACCGCGGAAACGTTTCGGTAAGCGAAGCCGAGCACGCGCAGCGCGGCGCTCGCCATTTCCTTGTTCGCCTTCAAAAACACTTGCTTGTCGCGCGGCGTCAGCTTGCGTTCCTTGCCGTTGTCGAGAACGAAAGCGCTTTTCTCGAGCATCATTTCGGGAGCGCCTTTCGTGAACGCAGTGAACCGAGAACCAGTTTTGCGTACGACGGTCATCATCTTGCGTTTGCTGTCGAACGGGATTTCGGAAACGAAAGCGTGCCGCGCTTGCGCGTCCTTGTAATTGATTCCCGCTTTTTCGGCTGCGACGAGCAGGCACGCTTCAGTCGGGTCGCCGGTGATGCCCGCGCTTTCATCCCCTTCCTTGAACGAAAGCGAAGCGTTGTTGCATAAAACGCCTGTTTGCATGAGTTCGTAAAGCGTTTTGTTTTTCAGCGGCGAAACTTTTTTTCCGCCCTGGAAGAATTCGCCTTGCAGGGAATACCCCTCCCCTTTTACATCGACGAACTCTCCGTCAACGAAAAACCTGCGGGCCGTCAACTCGCTTTTAGTCAGCGTGCCCGTCTTGTCGGTGCAGATTACCGTCGCGCTGCCCAACGCTTCGACGGCTGGAAGGCGGCGAATGATTGAATGCTTGCGCGCCATGCGTTGCACGCCGATTGCGAGGGAAATCGTGACTACGGCAGGCAAGCCTTCGGGAATAGCGGCTACTGCGAGCGCTACGGCAATCAAAAACATTTCCATTAACGGCGTTCCGCCGCGCAAGACTCCGACCGCGAAAATCACGCCGCAAATCGCGAGCGCGGCGATTCCGAGTTGTTTGCCCATCGCGTCGAGCTTGCGTTGCAGCGGCGTGTCCTCGTCCGTTTCCGCGCTCACCATCGTCGCGATTCCGCCGATTTGCGTTTGCATGCCTGTAGCGAATACGACGGCGCGGCCGCGGCCGCGCGTCACCGCCGTGCCGAGGAATAAACAGTTTTTCCAGTCGTTGACCGCGGCTTTAGCGTCAACGCGCACGTCGGCTTCTTTCTTGGCGGGCAGGCTTTCTCCTGTGAGCGAGGCTTCGTCTGCTTCCAGCGAAACGGCTTCAAGCAGTCGGCAGTCTGCGGGAATCTTGTCGCCTTCTTCGAGAATTACTACGTCGCCGGGAACGAGTTCGGCGGCGTCGATTCTTGCTTCCGTTCCGGTGCGCAGCACTCGGGCTTTTGGAGCCGCGAGACGCTTCAAGGCTTCGATTGCTTTTTCCGCGCGGTATTCTTGCGTAAAACCGATGATTGCGTTGAGGACGACTATCGCGATGATCGCCAGGGCGTCGATTTGCTCGCCGAGGTAGAACGATATCGCGGCTGCGGCAATCAAAAGCAGTATCATGAAGTCTTTGAACTGCTCTATAAACATCGCGAGCGGGCCGGCTTTCTTCTTGGCTTTCAACGCGTTCGGGCCGTAGCGTGCGAGCCTCGCAGTCACTTCCTCGGGCGTCAAGCCGTTTGCGTTCGATTCGAGCGCGTGGAGCGCGCCGTTCGCGTCGAGCGTTTGAAAAAACGTTTTCTTTTCAGGATTCGCTTGTTCGGCCAAGTAAGCCACCCCGAGTAGTTTAGTAATTGGGTTTTAGTGCGTTTAGTAACGCCCTTTGAGTTTAAAAGAATTAGTGAGTTTAAGCGAGCTCAGTGGGATTCGAACCCACGACCTTCTGCTTAGGAGGCAGACGCTCTTCCAGGCTGAGCTATGAGCCCTCGCGCAAGGTTTACGCCCGCGGTATAAAATAAGGGTTTTGTTTTTCAAAATCGAGCGCGCTTAACGCTAAACGTTATAGGTTGGGGGTGGTAGCTCGCTCGAGCGGGAATCAGAAAGGAGGCAATCCTTGGAGAACGCGTTAATCCCGTTTACCGCGCGCTACCACGCTGGTCGTAGAATTCGCGGACAATTCTTTCGAAAAACGCGTTTAAAAACTTTTCGAGATTGACAAGCGTTTTTCGAGAAAAAACAAATTGTTTTTTTTCGGTGTGGTTTGTTTCGACTTTTTTTAAATTCGTTCAAATGAAGTGGCTGCCGGCCTCGCCTATTTTTTTTTACTTACCCCTTGTAATCCTAGCCGCCAAGCTGTTAGCATATCCTATTAACGAAACCTTGTGTCCTTTCCAACCCGCTTTCGCCAGCGTTTCGTTTAAACTGTCGCGGTTTCGCCTCAGCTTCAGAAAGTTGATTACACTCCTAGCGTGTGTTTCGTCGCCGGTTATTACTAATCTGACTTGTGGTTTTAACTTGCCCATGCTGATGTTCGTCGTCCATTCGAAATTTAGTTCGGGCGGCTCTCCTTCGGGATTCAAGGTTTTGCGCCGTTCTTCCACAAACTCAGTCATTTGGGTTCGAATTTCTGCCAACGCCTTGCTAGGATCTTGAGTTTCAATCGCTTCTCTAACCCTTGCTTGCCGACCGTAAGTTTCCATTTGAAACTTGTTTAAACCCCGCCGACTTTTTGGTCCTTGAACGTTAGTTAACCTCATGGAACGGTTTACCATTTTTTTTACGCCTTTTTACGTTTGTCCTCGTTTTTTGTTTTTATTCTCTTTCCGCCAAACATTCGTCTTTGAAAAGGAAAGCGCGGGGAGCGGGATTCGAACCCGCGCAGCGCGTAAAGCGCTAACAGCTTTCCACAGGATTTTGAAGTCCAGTAGCAGGCTTGCGGACAAGAACTTGTTTTCAGGAAAAAACCGGAAACAATTCGTTTGCCGCCATAGCCACTAGGCGACCCCCGCGCGAAGTAGAATATTGCGATTCGGGTTTTTAATGAGTTCGGCGGTAGGCGGCGGCGTTCGACGTAAAGAATTAAGCGAAGCGGTGAGTGCGGCAAAGACTCGAGAAAATTTTCACGAGCACATTACGAGCGTTTCATCAACGCGTAAGCTTCCCTCACGTTCTTCGCCTCGACGACGCTGATTCCCGCTTGCTTGCCGACGTCAACGATTTTATAGATCGTAGTGCACTCGCGGCTCGTTCCGCCGTTCACGCCTTCCGTTTCAGTGCACGACTCCGTCGGAACGCTTTGCTTTCCTTCGCCTTCAGGCACGACGAACAAGTTGTAGCCTTCCTCCTTGAGGGCGAGCGCTTTCTCGTAAACTTTTCCGACTTGCCCGATGGTGCCGTCCGACTCGATCGTTCCCGTAATCAACGCGTCCGGCCGCAACGCCTCGCCTTTCAAAACGGCGATCGTCGCAATAGTCATCGCCGCGCCCGCGCTTTTGCCGCCTACGACGTCGCTAGTCGTCGAAATCGAGTAGTAAAGGTTTTTGCCGGCGATTGTTTTGCCTGAAACGCGTTGCGCGACGTCCATCGCAGTTCGCAGCGACGTTTGAGTGTCGGGATTGATGAGTGGGCTGTTGCCGTTGAATCGTATGAACACTTCTCCGTCTCCGCTGCTGCGTTCGACGATTAAATCTGCGAGCGCGCCTTGGTCGTTCCTGTCAACCGCGGGAAGCTTCAAACGCACGGAGAATTCGTCGTTCAAACTCGTTTTCGAGCAGTCTTGCGTTGCCGAAATCGTCGGAAACACTTGTTGCTGGATTTGTCCGCCGCCGCAAGTTTGCGCGTCCGTCTTCATCGCGGAAATGATTCCGCCCGTCTGGTATCCGACGAACAACGCGATGGCGGCGCACGCCATCATGACGAGTATTACTTGCTTGTGCAGCGTTTTCAAAGCCAAAACCATTAACCTCGTGCGGCGAGTCGAAATAATCGCAAATCGCATTATTAACGCGTGCTGAATTTAAATCCGCTGTGCTGTGTTCGTTTGTTCGCTTTTTTTCGCGCGTTTCGCGCGCCCGCTAGTATTCCGTCATCATTTTCTGTTTTTTCTCGAGGCCCTTGATTTTCGCGGAAGGGTTAGCGATTTCGTAGTCGAGTTTGAACCATTCGAAACCCTTCTCTTCAATCATCTTGAGGGCGTTAGGCGTGATTTTCGGCGAGCAGAGTATTCCGCGCACTACTTCGCCTTTCCGCTTGCGTAATTCCATGACGTAGCGGGCGAGCTGCGTGACGGCGTCGAGCCCGGCGTCGCGGCGTTTGAGTTCGATGACGACGAAGTGCCCGAGCGCGTCGCGCGCGAGAATGTCGATTGCGCCTTTCGGCAGCGTGCTTTCCTCTTGCACGGGCACGAGCCCTTTTTCTATCAAGTGCAAGTCTTGAGCGAGCAGCGAGGCGAGTTCGCGTTCGCTTCCGAAAAGCTTGAGTTTCGAGTCGTCGCGCATCGCAAACGATTGCGCGAAGTCAACTCGCTTGAAGTGCGCTTCGATTACTTCGTGCAACGGTTTCTTTCGCTCGGCTTTCACGATTAACTCGCCGTCAGCAGCTTGCGCCGTGACGGTCGCGCCGGGTCCTTGGTAGTTTATTGCCGTCATTCCTTTTCCTTGGTGTATTAGGAACGTTCCGTCCGGCTTGATGACGAGCAACCGGTCTCCTTCGCTGAGCTTGCTCGCCGCGCGTCCTTCGTAACGCACGACACAGTTGCCGACGACTAGGCACAGTTTTCGTTCGTCGAGCGCGTTTCGTATGACGTCCGCTACTTCCTTGAACTTCATTTCAACCATTTTAAATCGTCCAATCAGAGTTTGGCTTCCGCGCCGCGGATTCGCACGCGCACGTCGGCGTTTGCCGCGTTTTCGGTTTTTTCAGTGTTTTCAGAGTTTCCCGCGTTTTTCGCGTTTTCGTTTAACGCGTCGCGCGCCGCTGCCGCGAGTTCAAACATTTTTTCGCGCGACGGTTCTTCGCGTTGGCTGAATTGCGGGTCGACGAGTTCTCTGCCGTTGGATTCGAACGACTGGAAAGCGTGCAACGCGGCGTTCTTAGTTGCGAGCGCTATATCGCGGGTGATTGCCGGGTCGTCGTTGACTCCCGGGACGATGGTCGTCCGCGCTTCCCATGCTACGCCGTACTGCGCGCCGCGCGATTCGAGGAAAGCGATGCTGCGCAAGACGTTGCTTACGAGGAGTTCCGCGTTTCCGTTAAAGCCGCATGCCCGCGCGTAATCGCCTTGCGCTTCTTGCGTCAAGCGGGTTTTTACGTCGAGCGCGACGAAGTCGGCGTGGGGAATCAGCGCCGCCAACGCTTCGGGATAGTAGCCGTTCGTCTCTATTTTAATGGCGAATCCTTCGGCGCGGAGTTTCGCGCACAATTCCGCGAGCGCGTTTCCTTGCTCGCACGGCTCCCCGCCAGTGAACACGACTGCGTTGCTTTTGCCGCGTTGCTTCAACAAGTGGTTATGAAAGAATTCAATGGGTTTTTCAGCGGAGCATTCGGACGGCGCGGTGACGAGCGTTCCGCTGTAACACCAGGGGCAGCGCAGCGGGCAGCCCGCGAGGTAAACGACGCTTGCGACGCGTCCGGCGTAAGCCTTGTCGTCCCAATCGATTATGCTCGCGAAGCGCAGGTTCATGGTTTCACGGTAAGGTTTAAAGCTTGAGGCAATAAAATGTTACCGAAAGGAGTTAAGTTGGAAGTGACTTGAAAAATGCCTGCGCCAGCTTCGTTGCTTGAATTGCTTAAAGCCCACCCCGCCGAGTTGACGATTAGCGCGGTAAGCCACGTGGCGGCGGCTAAACTTACTTCTCAGCGAGTGGCTGAAAAGCTTTTAAGCAACCCCGCAGACTTGAACGCAATTTACGAAGGGGACGCTAACCGCGTAATCGCCGGCGCGCACAGAGCCGTAGTGTTGCGCGAAGTCAGAGAAGCTTTAGTGCTTCGTGCACGTTTTTCTTCGGATAACGCGCAGGAAATAGTGAACAAGGTTTTCGAACTTTCGCCCGAAGCAGCGGACGAACTGCGTTCGGTTCTCCATCCTAGAGGCAAGCGCGGACGCGACGCCGTAGCTTCTTTTCTTGAGCGGCGCGGCGTGTATGTGTCGTTTCTCTCGAGCGCCGCCGAGCGAGTCGAAGCCGCTTTCGATAGGGCGAAGCGACTAGCTGACGCGAAGTATGAGAAGACTTGGTTGCGGGAGCAGGCGCGCGTCCAACGCGAGCGCGAATGGTCGCAAAAGAGTGAAGACGCTGAGCGCGAGCAGGCGCGGCGTGGGGTGGCTTTGTTGAAGGAACAGGCTAAAACGGAAAGAGCCGCTGCTCGACAATTGGTTGCTACCAAGACTGCTGTCAAGAAAAAACTGGCTGGCGTCGGTACGGTTGAGGATACCAAACGTCTTTTGGCTGAATTGAAGCGACGGGCGCTCAAGAAAAAGGATTAGTGGCTGGTTCGGCTGCTTTACACGCTACTTCAGCACAGTGTTGTATTCTCGCAATTCGTCGCTGGAAACGCTGCAACCCGCGAGCTGCAACGCTCCGAGCGCGGTGTGCGTCGCGTCTTGCGCCGCGGTGCCGTAGTCGGCGAAGAATCCGAGGGAGGCGGCGACGGCGATTAGTTCCGTGCTGCGTATCACCGTGATTTTTTCCAAACCGGTTTTGAACGCGCGCATTGCCGCTTCATCGATTTCCACGCTCGTCTTGTATTCCCCGCGCAAGCGTTCTACGAGCGTTTTCGGCGACTCGATGAGCAAACGCGTCGTTTTTTCGTCGACTAACAAAGTTTTTTGGGCGTCTTGCGGGGCAATGCGCAGCAGCGCGAGGCATTCGGCTTCGCCTGCGTGGATTAACCGCAGCGGTTTTCCGTCGACTCGTACGGCGGAGTTCGCCGCGTTTTCAATCGCCTGTTTTTCGCTCGCGAGCCGGGGCGGCGCTTGCGTGAGCACGACTCCGTCTTCAACTAGCTTGCGCAAACGCACCGCCGAGAAAGCGTATTGCTTGAGTTGCGCAGGGTGTTTGATGATTTCTTCCTCGACCGCGGGAGGAATGACGAATTTTCCGCCGTGCTGCCGCAAAAAGCGGAGCACGTCGATGTTGCACGTGTCGCTCAACGAAATGAGCGAGCTGGAATCGCAAACTATCAACGACATTTTTTATTCACTTGTCCTCAAAAAGTTTTTTCGCGTTTTCAAAGCGTTGCCGCACGCCGAGCGTTGCGTATTGCTCTTGCAAGTGCGTTCCTCCAATGTAAGCGAAAACGTCTTTCTTGTTCGTCTGCGTAATCTCGACTGCTTTACCTAAACTCGCGCCGTGCGCGTACATTTGAGTCGCGGCTTTCACGCGCGCTTTCTCGACGACGCTTCTGGCGAAGCGTCCGAGCGTCGCGCTGAGGGCTTCGGCTTCGTCAAGCAACGCGTGCAGCGTTTGCGCTCCCGCTTCATTCTTGCCTTCCTTGAAAAACGCCTGTGTTTTCTCCAACTCGGCGAGCGCGTAGCGCGAATATTCGCGCCACTCCTTGCTTTTAACGATGTACGGTTTGTCGAGAAACTTCGCGAAAGCGTACGCGAGGAGTCCCGCGTCGAGCAACGCGGCGTCTTCGAACAGGAACGCGTGTTGCGCGCAGTCGCCGCTCAACGACTTCAAGTTGTTCGCGTCTTTCGCGGCGAGGAACGCCCGCAACTTTGCCGTTGTTTGTGCGCGTCTCCTGCCATCCTTCATTAAAACCATTTTTTTTCACTAGCCGTTTTTTTCGTTAACTGTTTTTTCACGCGCTGGATTGCCCGCGGCTTTCGCGCTGCATCTCGAAGAGTTTGATGAGCTCGCGTTCCGTCGTCGCCTGCTCTGCGGTTTTGTCGTCGCGCAGTCGAACGAGGCGCGGGAACCGCAACGCCAATCCTTCCGCTTCTCCCTCTTTTGCGTTTTTCTCTGCTGCGGCAACGTGGATTGGGGAGCGCGTGATTTCGTCGGCGTTGATTTCGACTACGATGCGCGGTTTAACCCAAACGTCGGGCTCGAGGAGGGCGTCGACGTTTTCCGGCTTCTTTTTGACTGCCAGTTTGCCGAGCGACGAAGCGAATTCCGCGAGTTGCGCTTCGCTGAAGCCCGTCCCGATTTTCGCGACGCTCCTGAAACGCCTGTGGGCGTCGTCGTAAACCGCCGTCAGAAGCCCGCCTAGCCCGAACTCGGTGCGTTTTCCTTTGCCGTAGTAGTAGCCGATGATTACGACGTCGACCGTGTCCGCGAGTTTCTCGCTGTAACTCTTCTTCATCTTTATCCAAGCGAACTTGCGCGCGCCCGCCGTGTACGGCGCATCGAAGTCTTTCGCGACTATTCCTTCGAGCCCTGAGGCCACGCTTTCGTCGAAAAAGCGTTGGAGTTGCGCCGGCGTCTTCGCTACGATCGCGGGCGCGACGTCGATGCGGTTCATTTTGCTTTCTTTTCCGTTCTTTCCTTCTTTTTCTTCCTTTTCGCCCGCGTTCTTCACGATTTTGAGCAGGCGTTCGCGCCGCTCGCGGTACGGGCGTTGCGTGTAATCGTCGCCGTTGACGTAAAGCAGTTCGAACAAAAAGAGTTTGAGAGGGATTTCTTCGGCTTTCGCCGCGACGTCGTGCTTGCGCTTGCGTTGCATCGTTTCCTGGAACGGCAGGAACGTGTTCGTTGCTTCGTTGTAGCCGATTGCTTCGCCTTCGGCGATGAGCTCTTCTGCGGAAATCTGCTTGCGCACGCCTTCCGCCAAGTCGGGAAACATTTGAGTCACGCGTTCCTGCCGCCGCGAATAAAATTCCACGCGAGCGCCTTTCTTGTGCACGGCCAAACGGAATCCGTCGAATTTTCCTTCCACGCTGCAGCCGTTCTTACCGATTTTCTCGATGATTGCAGCCGCGTTTTCCAAACGCTCCGCCAACGCAGGTTTAATCGGGTTGAACGGCTTCGGCTTCGCCGCGCTGATGGCTTGCATTCCTTTTTCTAGTAGCGTTTCCGCTATTGCGCCCAAGTCGCTCGTGAGGTTGTAAGCGCGTTCGATTTCGTCGCTGAGCGTTTTGTCGCCGCAACGCGCTTCGCTTAAGGCGTCGATAATCGTGCTTTCTCCCACGCCGAGGCGGAGATTTCCCGTCACGAAGCGGATGATTACTTTCGCTTCGTTGGGTTCCGCATTTGAAAGCAGTTCCGCGAGAAGCTTTACCTTGTGGTCTTGCGAGCCGCCTCCTCCCGCAGTAGCGATTTTGTGGAAGTTACCGTAAACTTTTTCTACCGTCAACTCGCTTTTCGTCAACGCGTGCTGGCTGCGGCGCGAGAGCAACTCTTCGGCCGCGTCCCCCAAATCGCCTTTCTTGCGGTACGCGGCTTCTACTTCGCGTTCGGTTTTTCCGCTCACGATTTCGATGGCGCGCATGGCGAGCTTGTCCGCCATTCCGAGTTCGATTCCTTCGTGCGGCGGCGCGATTATTCCTTGCATCAAAAGCGTTACTTGCCTCGCCTGCTTGGGATTGCATTGCTTGAACGCTTCCGCCACGTCGTGAGTCATTTCCAGGCGCGAACTCTTCTTCTCGATTTCGTCGAATACGAGAGCCAAACGCAAAAACTTCATTTTTCCCACCGTTCTAAATACGAAAACGCTTGCGCGCAATATAAACGTTTTTTAAGCGCGACACGCTTTATTCCTGCGGTCGATTAAAAAAATGATTTTGGATGCAGTTGCGTTGCAACCCGTTTTGACTCCCGAGGCGGCGCTAGGCGTTTTAGACAAGGAGTTGAAGCGCAAGAAGCAGTTGAAAGCCGAGATTACCGACGTCAAACTCGTTTACACTCCTTTCTGGCTCTTTTCTTTCGACGTCGCCGGAGCTGGTGCGGGAGCGCAAGGCCCTGCCCCGAGCGGGAAGACCGCCTTAAATGCGTATACGGGTGAAATAAACGATTTCGTGCCAATGCTTATCGGTCGCCCGTTGAAGAAGGGACGCTCGACGCCGGAAGGCGGAGCCGAAGCCGAAATCGAACCGACCGCGATTGATGCGGCTGAAGTCAAGGAAGCGGCTAAAGCGAAGGTGGCGGCGCAACTCGGCGTGAGCCGCGATGCGGTCATAGTCAGCGCGTTCACTAAATACTACGTTCCGTTTTACCGCGTGTGGCTGGACGTAGCGAACGACTCTTTTGAAATCAACGTCGACGCGTGTCTCGGCGCGCCGTTGGGAGCGGAAGCGATTCCGGGCGCGAAAAAGAGTTTCAGCGAAGACATCGCGGGAAATTTGAAGTCGGTTGTTTCGCCCGGCGGAATTGCCGCGGCGGTGAAGAATCCGAGCAAGCTGAAGTATTTGCTTTTAATCGTTGTCGTCGTGCTCGCGTTGTTTTTGATTGTTTCGCGTCTGGGCGGGAGTTCGTCGGGCGCGGACTGCAAGGTGAGTGAAGATTTTTTGGGCCGCGGTTTTATGGGCGCGCAAGAACTCGCGCCGTTGGAAATCGGGCGCGGGAAGCTGCTCGTTCAAGGAGTTTGTTCTTTTTCTAATCCGGGAACGGAAGCACAAACTTTTAACGTCATCACGCGAGTCGTTCGCAAGTCGGGCGAGCTTCTCGCTACGAACGCGACCATGGTTTTTGAACTGCCGAACACGGGTGGCTTGAAGCGGGATTTGCCTTTCGAGTTGTCGTGGACTGGTGTGGCGGACGGGGATTACGCGTTCGAGTACGAGAAAATGAGTTGACGAGTTCAAGCGGTCAAACGGGAACTTTTGCGTACTGGGCGTTTAAACGGTTGACCATGCCTTTAACGCCTGTTCTAGCGGTTTTGAAATGTCTTTTGACTATGCTTAACGCTATTTGTTGGGTTCCCTCATCATACCTTGATTTTTCACCGTTCAGTTCCCCGCCCTTAAATATGAAGCCAGTGCTCACGTCAATTCCAAAAGTTTTGTACGGCCCCGCTTTCGGGTGAGTTTCATTTTGCGTACCCAATCGACTTATTCCGACTCCCCAATATTTCGCTTCGGTTACTCTCTGTTCTCTTAGTTCGTCCGCCATTTTTTGACTGACTTTCTTCAAAAAATCGTCTACGCGATTCGTTAAAGCAGTATAATCGTTGGGTCTTACTAGCGGGTGGAACGCGAAATTCGCACTTATTCCTGGAAACATGCCGCCGGATGATGTAAGGCGTTCTTCATAAGCGGGCTTGTCCAACGCAATCTTTTTTGTTGGGTGCATTAGTCTTTCCATCTCTGGATTAGCCATCGGGAATCACCACGAATACTCTTGCTTCAGTGTTTTAATAAGCTTTTTGAAAAACTTGGAAAAACGAAAAGGGTTGCCGAGTTATTTCGCGAATATTATGTCGTCCCTGCGGGGGCCGACGCTCACGCTCGCAATCGGCACGCCGACGAGCGCCTCGATTTTTCGCACGTACGCCAACGCGGCAGGCGGCAACGCGTCGAAACCCTTGCTTGAACCGTTTCGCACGACGCGCTTCCAATCAGTTCTCGCGAAACCCTTCATTTTCTCGTAAACCGGTTTAGCGCGTTGAACGTCGCGCACTCCAATCGGGAATTCGCTCCATTTTTTGCCGTCGACGTCGTGAGCAACCGCGATCTTGATTTCCTTCAATCCGTCGAGAACATCCAGCTTCGTCAAGTGAATTCCGTCGAAACCGTTTAGCAGTGCGGCGCGCCTCAGCATCGTCGCGTCCAGCCATCCACAGCGCCGCCTGCGGCCCGTGCTCGTGCCGAACTCCGCGCCTTTGTCCTGCAGTTTGCGGCCCACGTCGTCGAATAATTCCGTCGGAAACGGTCCGTTGCCTACGCGCGTCGTGTACGCTTTCGCGACTCCTTCCACGCGCGTTACCGCCTTCGGCGGCACGCCTGCGCCAACGCACGCGCTTCCCGCAATCGTGTTCGACGAAGTCACGAACGGGTACGTGCCGAACGACACGTCCAAAAAAGTGCCTTGCGCGCCTTCGAACAACACGCGCTTGCCTGCCGCAACGGCGCGCGTCGCTTCAGTCGCGGCGTCGCAAGCGTACGATGCGAACTCTTTTCCGAGCGCGGCGTATTCCGCGTAAATCCGTTGCGGACTCGCTGCGAGTCCGCGGTGCATTCCGTGCAAGACGCGTTGGTTGTAGTGGTGAAGCGCGAAAACTTTCTCGCGCAAAACGGACGCGTCAATCAAGTCTTCGAAAAACAAGCCTATGCGCGCCGCGCGGTCTTCGTACGCCGGGCCGATTCCGCGTTTCGTCGTCCCGATTACGCCCACCGTGCTCCGCTTCGCGTTCGCGATTGCCGAGCCGAACGCCGCGCCCCGCGATTCGCGGGCTTCGTCGAGCGCGGGATGCCAAGGCATTATGACGCTCGCCCGCAAATCGATTCCGAGCAATCGCGGCGTAACCGCAACGCCGTTCTTCTTCAACTCGGTGATTTCGCTTTTGAGCGCGCGCGGGTCGACTACTACGCCTGCGCCGATGAGCGAGCGTTTGCCTGCGACTACTCCGCTTGGAACCAAGTGCAGTTTGAAAGTGCGTCCGCCGCTTACTATAGTGTGCCCGGCGTTGTGGCCGCCTTGAAACCTTACGACGAGGTCGCTTTGTTCGGCGAGAGTGTGCACTATTTTTCCTTTTCCTTCGTCGCCCCACTGCGCGCCGATAACCGCCAAGCCGAAGCCTTTCGAATTAGTCAAGAATCATCAACTCCGTCAAGCATACGCGCGGCTCTTTAAAAAAAGCTTTCAAAACAGGTTTCAAAAAAAAGCGCGTTCTTCGCCGTAACCGTGTTCGCCCACGAGAGGAACGAACACGACTGGCATTAACGAGCGTTTTTCGAAGCCGCCCTTGCTTGTTTTCGTGAATTTCGCTAACTCCAGCCACAGCATTCCTTCGACTGGCGCGACGATTACGCCGCCCGTCTTCACTTGTTCCGCGATTGGTTTCGGCAACCGCGGCGTCGCAGCGCTGATTACGCAAGCGTCGAACGGCGCTTTCTCCTTCCAACCAAGCGAGCCGTCTCCCAAACACAACTCCGCGTTTTTGTACTTTTTCAAGCGCGGCTTTGCGTAATCAATTAATTCCTTTAGGCGTTCCACGCCGTAGACGCGGCCGCGTTTTCCAACGATTTCCGAGAGCAACGCGGCTTGGTAACCGCTGCCAGTGCCGACGTCTAAAACCTTCATTCCGCTTTTCAAGTCGAGGGCTTCCGTTATAGTAGCGACGATGAGGGGTTGCGAAATCGTTTGCCCGCGCGCTACGGGCAACGGTTCGTCTTCGAAAGCGCGGCTGCGCAGTGCGGGCGGAACGAACAACGCGCGGTCTACCGCGCGGAAAGCTTTTTCCACAGCCTTGGTTTTAATCGCGCCTCTCGCAACGAGGTAGTCGACGAGTTCGCCGTTTGATTGAATCATTGGAAACACGGTTTGGTTTAAGCGCGTGGAGCGTAAAAAAGCAGGGGTTTTTATTGACGGTGAGGCATAACAATTCTCTCGTCTAGCCCCGTCGTCTAGCGGCCAAACGCGCTTCTTACACTCGCTTTTTTTGTGAGCGAGGAGGGAGGCGGGCTTTGGATAACAGGCTTTGAACCTGTGGACGGCGGTTCGAATCCGCCCGGGGCTATAACTGCGTTGCGAAAACGTTTGAAAACAGAAAAAATGAAAAAGTTAGGTGATTTGGTTTTGGGCAGCGTCAAAGGAAAGCACTTGAAAGTGCTCGCGAGAAAACTGATTGAAAAAAACCCGGGGCAGTTTACGGAACGCTTCGCGGACAACAAACTGAAGCTGAAAGAATTCCGCATGATGGAGGGAAACCGTGAGGAGCGGAACAAGCTCGCCGGCGAAATCGGGAACCGCGTGAAGCGCAAGAACAAACCGCGCGAAGAAATGCGTTCGCGCCCGCGAGGCGATTACGGCCGAGGAGAACGCGGCGGTTACGGCGACCGCGGGGGACGCGGTTACGGCGACCGAAGGGAACGCAACTACTAAACCAGTTTTCCCGTTCGTTTTTTATTTTTAATTTTTATTTTTCTTATTTTCCTGTTTTTCAGTAGCTGCGCGCGAAGTACGCGGTGCATTTCGCCGGCTTGCCGCACAAAACGCATTCCCCGCGAGCTTCAGGCAAGCGCGCGTCATCAAACGGAATCAAGCGAATCGACGCGCCGCTTTCCTCTTTTATGGCTTCCTCGCAACGAGTGTCGCCGCACCAAGCAGCGCGAACGAACCCGCCGCGCTCGTCGAGCAAGTTTTTGAGGTCGTCGGTGTCGCGAGCGTCGCTTATTCCCGCTTCAAGGCGTTCCTTCGCTCGCTTGAACAAACCGACTTGAATGTCTTCGAGTAGGTGAGCGACGAAGTCAGGGATTTTTTCGTTGCCGACGAATTCCTTGGCAGCGGTGTCCCGACGGGCGATCGTAACGCCTTCCTGTGCCATGTCGCGCACCCCGATTTCGATGCGCACGGGCACGCCTTTCAATTCCCAGTCGTTGAACTTCCATCCCGGCGTCTTGTCGTTGCGGTCGTCTACTGCAACGCTTATGCCGCGCGCTTCGAGTTCCGCCTTGATTTTGGTTATGTTGAACAACGCCATCTTGCGTTCTTCATCATTGTAGAAAATCGGGACGATGACGCATTGCAGGGGCGCGATTCGCGGCGGCAAGACGAGTCCTTTGTCGTCGCTGTGCACCGCGACTAGCGCGCCGATCATTCGCGTGCTGACTCCCCAACTCGTAGTCCAAACGAAGTCTTCTTTTTCATCAGCGGTTTTGTATTTGATTCCGAACATTTTCGCGAAATTCTGGCCGAGCAAGTGGCTCGTGCCTCCTTGCAAGGCTTTGCCGTCAGGCATGAGTGCTTCGATGGTGGTGGTGTATTCCGCGCCCGGAAACTTTTCCGAGTCGCTTTTCACGCCCGCAATAACCGGAATAGCTAGAAGCTGTTCGTAGCATTCCTTGTACCAACCGAGGGCGCGCCCCACTTGCGAGACGGCTTCTTCACGAGTCGCGTGCGCCGTGTGGCCTTCCTGCCACAAGAATTCGCGGGTGCGGAAAAAGGGTTTGAGGGTTTTCGTGTCCCACCGCATGATGTTGCACCACTGATTAACCTTCATCGGCAAGTCGCGGTGCGAAGAAATCCATTTCGAGAAAGAATCGTTAATCAGCGTTTCGCTCGTCGGCCTGACGGCGAGGCGTTCGCCGAGGACGTCGTTTCCTCCTTGAGTAACCCACGCTACTTCCGGCGCGAAGCCCGCGAAGTGTTCCGCTTCGCGTTTCAGGAAGGATTCGGGTATGAGGAGCGGGAAGTAATGGTTTTGGACTCCGTCGGCTTTGAATCGTGCGTCGAGGAACGACGTTATTTTTTCCCACAAAGCGTAGCCGCGTCCGCGTAAAACCATGCAGCCTTGCACTGGGCCGTAATCCATTAACTCGCCCGACTGGACGACTTCAAGGTACCATTCGGCGAACGCGATCGCTTTCTTGTTCTTCAACATGCGTGTTAAATATCGCTGGGGGCATATAAAAATCATGGCTCCGCTCGCACTCGCTTCTCCCGCTCGGCTCGAAGCCGTTAGGCTGTCCAGAGTCCTGGAACCGAGCGAAGCAAGCCGCGTTTACAAGGTTTTGTCGCGCCATCACCACGACTTCTCAAAACAGCGTTGGCTGGCGTCTCGGCTGCAAGCGTCGAAAGCGGTTTGCGAAGCGGTTGGCTTGCCGTTCAACTCTGAAAACAGGAGTTGGGCTTCCGCTTTGTTCCTGCCTACAGACTTCGCCGGAGAAAACGGCAAAGCTTGGGAAACGATTGTGCCGTTCATTGGCAAGGGAGTTGAAATCGCCGGCCGTTTCGGCCCCCCGCGTTCAGGCAAACCCAATTCCCGCATTTTTTCCGCTGTTGCGGGCGTTGAAGCCGCCAGGCTTTTGAGGTTCGCGAGCTTCGCGTTGACGATCAAAGGCGGAAAACTGAATTACGTGGTAGGTAAAGTAAAAAGCGAGTATTTTCCGGAATTCGCGCCCGGATACAAACGGCGTTTCGAGCGCGGCAATGCGTCTTCGCACTTTCAGGCGGTTTTGCACGACAGCGGGGTAACGCGTTGGCTTGCTAAAAGAAGGCGCGGGACTCCCGATGGCTTCGTTGACGCGGTTCGCCGAGAGAGGCGGCGGCTGGTTTTGCTGGCTTCCGCGTTGTTGGCTCCGCCCGTTAGTCTTACCCGCCCGTTTTTGCTGGGTGAAGGAAGATACGATTACTTGCACTTTTGCGCAAAAGAAGTTGAATACTTGTCGGGTTCACGCACTCGCACGCATATGCCAATAGCCATAGGGAAAATTACTAGGTTACAGCCCCGCCGATGACGCTGGCAATCGTGAGCACTCGCGCGTAACCGTTTTCGCTGTACCACTCTTCCGTTCCTTCGACGCGCACGATTCCGCCGTTGCCGGCCGTAGCGTCGATGCGCATGCAGTTGCATTCGCCGACCGCGACTTGAATGCTTTCGCCGGTGCAGTTGTCGGTGTATTTGTTGCACTCGATTTCCGGCCGTCCGTCTACGACGCCGAACGCGTACATCGTCTTGTTTAACGCCTGGAAGTTGCGCGCGATTTGCGCCGCCGCGATTGCGACGACAGTGTTTTTCGTGGAATTCCCGCTGACTAGTTCCTCGCGTATGAGCACCTTCGGTTTCGCGAGCGCTGCGTGCAACGCGGTTTGCGCGTCGCCCGTACAACCCACGCACAATACGCGTATTCCTTGGAAGTCGTACTGCTTTTCGCTCGTTCGAGTGCTTTGGAAGTAAATGAACGCGGCGGCGAAGACGGCGACGAAAACGATGATTAAAACCAGGTTTTGCAAACCCGAATTCTTTGCTTCTTTAACCGCTTCTTTTTTTGGTTCAGTTGCAGTCGAATCGTTTTTTTGTTCAGCTAGCAAAAACAAAACACCTCTGAATTCTGAATTTTTGGAATTTTGGGTTGAATGCGGGGGGGGGATCGTTAAATGAGTATCTCGAGTCCTTCTTTGGCTTCAATCGATTCCTTGAATACGGCTTGCGCTTCGCCCACGAGCTTGCTTCGGTCGTCGTCGTAACGGTTGCTGAAATGCGTGAGCAAAAGCTTTGCCGCCTTCGCTTTCTTCGCGGTTTCCGCCGCCTGCCGCGCCGTGCTGTGCGCCTTGTCCTTCGCTTTCTCTTTCTCGTCTTCCGCAAAGCAAGCGTCGTGCACTAGTAACGACGCGTTTTTCGCGGCTTTCACGACGGAAGCGCACGGAGCAGTATCGCCGCTGAAAACGATTTTCTTGCCTTTTTCTTTGAACGTGACTTGCGCGAGCTTCACTTTTTTTCCGTCGATAACGATTTCCTTCTTCTCAGTGATTTCGCTGAACAGCCTGCCGTGAATGCCGCGGGCGCGCGCTTTCGCTTCGTCGAACTTGGTTTTCTCGTGTTCTTCGAGCGTATAGCCGAGCGCGCGAGTCTTGTGCTCGACTGGGAACGCCGTGATGGTGAATAACTTGTCTTCGAAGATTGCGCCTTCGCCGGCCGTTCCGTCAACGTCTTTGACTTCTATCGGAAATGATGGAAGGAGTTCTTTTTGCGAGAACACGGAGTCAAGCAAGCGTTTCGTGCCGCGCGGGCCGAATACGAGCAACGGTTCCTTGCGCTCGAAAAAGCCGAGCGTCTGGCTGAGCCCGATTAAGCCGATCCAGTGGTCGGCGTGCAAGTGCGTGAGGAAGACGGCGCGCAGCTTTGAATAACTGACTCCGTACTTCATCATTTGGCGTTGCGCCGCCTCGCCGCAGTCGAAGAGGAAGACGTCCCCGAATTTTACGGCGATGGCGCTCGGCAGGTGCCGCGGGCTAGGCAAAGCGGCTGCGCTCCCCAAAACGACTAATCGAATCATTTTTTTTCCATTCTTTTTTCCGTTATTCTTCGCTGAAAAAGCATTTAATAAACGCTGGAGCTTTAATTATTTCCTTCAAGGGTTTTAAACGCGTCAGTTAACGCTTCTTAATGCTTCGATTGAAAGGGGTTTTTAAAAGGTTTTTGAACGGTTGATTTTTGCATGGCTAAGAAAAAGAGTGTTAAACGTTCGCGTTCAACGCGCTCGGCGCGCTCTGCAGTAAACGGCGTAACGAAAGCGGGGAAAGCTGCGGTGAAAACAGTCACGAACGCCGCCGCAAGCGTTGCCGCGAGCGCAGCCGGCGTCGCAGGCGTCGGGGCGGGCGTTGCTCCCTCGTTGACCGCGAAAGCGCCTAACGCGAAAAACGGTTTCCTAGACCCTGAAAGCGCCGACTTCTTCAAGAAACTGCGCACGACGGAAGACGTGCGCGTAAGCGACTCGCTAGTCGACCAAATAGTCGGCCAGGAGAGAGGGCGCAAAATCATTCGCAAGGCGGCGACTCAAAAACGCAACGTTTTGCTCGTCGGCTACCCAGGAACGGGGAAAAGCATGCTCGCGCAAGCAATGGCTGAACTCTTGCCCGTGGAAGAATTGCAAGACGTCATCGTCAAGCCGAACCCGATGGAAGACAACGCACCCGCAGTTGAAGTCCTCAAAGCGGGCGAGGGACGCAAAAAGCTTGACGAGGAAAGAAAGAAGAAACAACTCGGCTCAACCAACTTCTCGCTCATATACGTATTCCTAATCTTCATCAGCGCCTTCCTTCTCCTATCATTCGGCCGCAAGGAACTCGGAGACGTCATCACCGCCGCAATGCTCATCGGATTGTTCGCAGTAGGCGGGTTGATGATGGTCGGCGCGCAACTCGGCAAAGGCAGAATGTTCGCAAGCGAAGGAGACGGAGTCAAACTCTTAATCGACAACAACGAAAAGACGAAAGCGCCGTTCATCGAGGCAACGGGCTCGCGCGCGGGCTCGCTACTCGGCGATGTACGTCATGATCCGTTCCAATGTCTTGGAGGTTTCAGTAAAATTTTTGTAGCGCGCGGAAAAAAATTCAAGCAAATGAGTTTGGAAGATTTGTGGCGCGTTTACTCGAAGAAGTATCCCCTGCTGGTTGAACGCCGCGAAGGCGGTTACGAAGCGCTCGCTCTCCCCGCAAAGGAAAAAATCTTTGTTCTCGGTGCAGACGCGCTTGGGAAACCGATTGCGACGCGCGTTTTCTCGTTGAACCGAAGGACGTTCGACGGCGAAGTCGTTGAAGTGAACGTGGGCAACCGCACGTTGGTTGCTACTCCTGAACACAAATTTATTACGGCTCGTGGCGACAGGCAATCGGCTAAATTAAGGAAAAACGACTTGGTTTTTCTTCTTGAAGAACTCGGGTTATTGGAGATTCGCCGCGCCGCTTGCTGAATAATTACGTTCACTGGAACCGAGGCTAACGAAACTTTTTAAATCCGTTTTTGTTCTAATACGCTATGAGCGTTCTCATCGGCGTCGAAGACGTTTTGAAAACTTTTTCTCTCGAAGAACAAGAATCCGCGCGGCAATACTTCGCTTACGAAAAACTTCGCGAACAGTATCCTGACTTGGGTTACAAACGTTTAGCGAAAGCGCTCGGCGTGAAAATCGCGAGGACTCGTTGGTGGAAGCAAAAGAAAGGCAAGCCGTGCGCGATCAAAATAACAGTTGAACTGACTGCTCTTGGATTGTTGCCATTTGATTCTTGCGATCCGAGACTTGACTGCGTTTTAAGGCTACTGGGTACTCTTTACGGCGACGGCGGAATAGATGCGTCGCTCAACAACATATTCTTCAGCTCTGGAGACCTTTATGATATCGAATTATGGAAGAACGATTTGCTAAGCGTTTTTCCTCGTGCTGGAGAAAACCTTGAATTGTTCGAAACAGGCGAGTTCGGTCACGGAAACTGTTTGCGGTGCACTACTCGAACGGCAATCAGGTTTTTCGTTGCCATTGGCGCCCCACGCGGCGACAAGATTTTGAATCATTATTCGCTTCCGCCTTGGCTTTCTTCGTCGGGTAGGAAACAAAAGATTGCTTTCCTCGATGGTTTTCTGGCGTGTGAAGTTTCAGTGCCGACGTTCAGAGTCGAGTGCGGAACAAAGCGTTTCAAAAACTTTTCTTTCAGTTTAAGCAAACAGCTTTCCATGCGCGAAGAACACCGCGCGTTCCTCAAATCTTTAGCAGATTTGCTTGAAAGCGTTGGAGTGAAGACGACTGGTTTGATTAGGGACGACGTTCACTTGGACGGCGTCAGAAAAAGCGGCGTTAAAACGCGTTCTTTCCGAGTATTCATTTCCACTTACTTGGAAAACATTCTCGCTTTCAACGAACTGTTCGACCTGCGTTACGCTTCGAAAAAGAAAGCTGGAGTCGTGAACCAGTTGAACCGTCGTAACGATATTTTAACCGCGGTTTCACCAGCAACCGCTTAACCGCCTTCATTCTCAGGAACGCGGCGCGAAAGGAAAAGCCCGCGTCACGCCTAAGCAAAAGCGATTGGCTTACGCTGCTCGCGCGACCGGTTTGAATTCTGAATCCGTTCTTTTAAATTCAGGTTTAGCCAAAAGTAAGTTGTTGCGCGCCGCTTCATGCGCCGCGTGAAACAATCGGTTCGGCTGTGTTTTTCGGTGTTTTGCTTTGGTTGAACGGCTTCCGCCGAAAGTAATCGCGGACTTCGGCGCCGGACGCGCCCCTGTCTTGACTCAGCACCTCAGATCACGGCTTTTGAGAGTGTGCGGTCCGAAACCGAGTCCGAACCGTGGCCTCAAGTATATTTATGTTGAACCGAGTCTTCCCGAGGGGAAGACATCCTTCGCTGACGTGCTTCTTTCTTCCCCGTTGCTTGAGAGGAGAGTGAACGGGCGCGCCGCGGTTAGGGATACTCGCAGCGCGCGCACGCGCAAACTAGCCGTGAAACACGCGTTAAGGAGACTGGTGGAACGCGGACTCGCCGAATTCCGAAAAGGAGACTACACCAGCGCGCCGTTCCCGTTCTCCGACCAAGAATTAGACGTTCTACACTGTCATGCTCCAAGACCCGAAGTGAATTACGGCGCCGACAGTTCTCAGAATAGAATCTCGAATTTCAGTTTGACGAACATAGACGATTTTTTGAAGGAAGTTTGGCGCGTGCTCAAGCCAGGCGGCCGCCTCGTCATGACCATAGATCCGGCCATTTTAACACACGGAGTCGACAGCCATCGCGAACGCAGTAAGGTTAAGCTCTCGTTTTTAGCCGACAAACAAAAAGTCGCTGAAGCAGCTGGGCGGTTAGGCTTTCAAGTCAAGACGCTTCCAGAAGCCGCTTACCGACCAGTCGTAGAAAAGGCGGGCAGGAAATGGAGCGCTTTCGTTGAGTCAGACGAAGAATTTAGAAAACTTTGTCTGACTGAACCAGTTCTTCAGCAGGTTGGAATAGTGCGGCGCCCAATAAGACTGACTCAATTCCAAAGTAATATTTGGTGGGGTGTGATTTTAAAGAAACCGCGTTCTAACCTCTAACCCCTATAAAAGAAAAGAATTAGAAAAAATAAACGCCATTTTACAGGAAGTCGACGTCTTCGAAGCCTTCCTCCTTCCTATTCGAACGCGAACTCATTCCGCCCGTGTTCTTCCCGAGCACGTAAGGACTCTTAATCCCCGTGAAAATCGCGATAGCCTCGATTCTGCCTTCCATTCCCGGGTCAATGCGCGCGCCCCAAATAACCGTCGCGTTCGGATCAACCTTTTCCGTGAGTCCCTCGCCTATCGCGTTGCATTCTCCGAGCGTCATGTCGGGACCGCCCGTGATATGAAGGAGAACGCCGGTTGCGCCAGTATAATCAACGTCAAGCAGCGAGTGCGACAACGTGTTTTCGACGACTTCAGGCACGCGGTTGGGTCCCTTGGCTTCGCCGACGGCGATCATCGACACGCCTCCGTTGCTCATGACCGAGCGAACGTCCGCGAAATCCAGGTTGATCAACGACGGCGTAGTAATCGTCTCCGTTATTCCGCGTACGGCGCGCGCAATGACTTCGTCCGCCACGTTGAACGCTTGGTCAATTGGTAGGTTCGGCACGAGTTGCACTAAGCGGTTGTTGTCGATGACGATGAGCGTATCCGTCTTCTCGCGCAAGTTTTCGATTCCTTGATCGGCTTTCTCGAGGCGCGCGCGTTCGAGCGCGAACGGGTACGTTACGATGCTCATGACGATTGCGCCTTGTTTTTTCGCGATTTCGCTGAGAATCGGCGTCGAACCCGTTCCAGTTCCTCCACCCATTCCGCACGTCAAAAACAATAAATCGCACCCGCTCATCATTTTCTCGAGCGCTTCCCTGCTGGCTTCAGCGCTTTTCGCGCCGATCTCGGGGTAACCGCCTGCTCCCATTCCGCGCGTAATGCTTGCGCCAATCAAGATTTTTTTCGCGCTTTCGCTGATCATTTGCAAGTGCATTTTGTCGGTATTGATTGCGACGAGTTCCGCTCCTTTCACGCCCATGCGCGCGAGGCGGTTTATGGAGTTGCACCCGCCTCCTCCTGCGCCGATGACCATGATACGCGGCGTTTCGAACAAGAAGTCTTCTTTTTTGCCGCTTCCGCCGGTCTTCCTGCTTTTTAGGGCTTCGTTGACTAAGTCTTCCATTTACTCCCACCTCTTGAAAACGCGAACAACCTTTTCGATTTCTAAAGAAAAAGAGTTCGTTTATTTAAAGCGTTTTATTACTAGCTTCGAATCGCTTAAAAAACCTTTCCTAAGCTGGCTTCGAACGCCGCTGGCGCTGCGGCTTGAATTTCTTAAATTGTTTTTACGCCGCCATTGCGGTGACTGCGACGAGCGCAACGATACTCATCAACTTGATGAGAATGTTCATGGAAGGCCCCGCAGTGTCCTTGAACGGGTCTCCGACTGTGTCGCCGACTACCGCCGCCTTGTGCGCTTCGCTTCCTTTGCCGCCGTATTTTCCTTGCTCGATGAATTTCTTCGCGTTGTCCCACGAGCCGCCGGCGTTAGCCATCATTATTCCCATCAAGACGCCGGTGACGAGCGCTCCGGCGAGCAAGCCGCCGAGCGCGGCTTTCCCGAGCAACAACAAGACTGCGACGGGACCGATTATTGCGAGGAGCGCGGGCAAAACCATTTCGCGAATCGCGCCGACTGTAGCGATGTCGACGCAGCGCGCGTAATCCGGTTTTTGCGTTCCCTTCATTATTCCGGCGTGCGCTTTGAATTGGCGGCGCACTTCTTCCACGAGTTTGAACGCCGTGTTGCCGACCGCTTCGATCGTGAGCGCCGCGAAGAAGAACGTCAGCATTCCTCCGAGAAACGCGCCGATGACGACGTTCGCGTTCATCAAGTCGATGGCGGTGAGTTTCGAGACTTGCGTGTACGCGGCGAAGAAAGCGAGTGCCGTGAGCGCCGCGCCTCCAATCGCGAACCCTTTCATTATTGCTTTGCTCGTGTTGCCCGCAGCGTCTAATTCGTCCGTCCGCTTGCGGACGTTTTTCGGCAAGTGGCTCATTTCAGCGATTCCGCCGGCGTTGTCTGCGATTGGGCCGTAAGCGTCTGCGGCGAGCGTTACGCCGAGAGTGGAAAGCATTCCCACTGCGCTCAAGCCGATGCCGTAAATGCCGGCTGTTTCGTACGCAACCCATATTCCAACGCAGATTAAAGCGATTGATGGAACGGCGCTTTTGAGTCCGACGGCGTAACCGTTTAAAATCGTGGTTGCCGCGCCGGTAGTCGCGCTTTGCGCGACGTGCCGCGTTGGAGCGAATTCGGTGCTCGTGAAATATTCCGAAATGAATCCGATCGAGATTCCGACTGCGATTCCCGACAAAACGGCGTAAAACGCGCCGAGCTCGCCGTTGAAGATAAACGAGACGATTAAGAACGCGAACACGGCGGATATGGCTGCCGCGGCGATGCTGACGTTGCGCAACGCGTTTTCGACTCTGCCTTTCGAGTGCAAGAACAACGACCCGGCGAGTGAAGCGACGATTCCGGCTGCGGCGAGCGCGAGCGGAAGAAAAACGCCTTTCCAACCGATTGAAATCGCGCCGAGCATCATTGCGGCGATTATCGCGCCGACGTACGACTCGAATAAGTCCGCGCCAACGCCTGCAACGTCTCCCACGTTGTCTCCGACGTTGTCCGCGATGACGGCGGGGTTGCGGGGGTCGTCTTCGGGAATGCCTTTCTCGACTTTGCCGACGAGGTCTGCGCCTACGTCCGCCGCTTTAGTGAATATTCCTCCTCCGACGCGGGCGAATAACGCGACGCTGCTCGCGCCCATGCTAAACCCGAAGAGTATAGTCGTCGCTTCAATGAGGCTTTTGCCGGAGTTCGTGAAGAAAACGAAGACGACTGTTAATCCGAGCAACCCGAGTCCGACGACTGCGAGGCTGATAATCATTCCGGCGTTGAAAGCGACGTTCAACCCTTCCTTGAGGGAGCGAGTCGCGGCGGCGGTCGTGCGGACGTTCGCCTTCGTAGCGCTGTTCATCCCGATGAATCCGGTTGCCGCACTGCAAGCCGCGCCTATTACGTACGCGATGGCGGTATCCCAATTCAAGACGAAGCCGAGTACGAGCGTGATTAGAACCGCGATTACCGCGATTACTTGGTATTGGCGTTTCAAGTAAGCCATTGCTCCTTCGCGTACTGCGCCCGAGATTTCGCGCATGCGCGGAGTGCCGGCGTCCGCCGCCTCGAGTTTCTTCGCGAGGCGCAACGCGATTCCGAGCGACAAAATGCCGGCTAAAAACACGAAGACGAGTTCGAATTCCATCAAGCAAAACCTCCGCAGTTGGTTTAACTCCTTTTTTTAATTCTTTTTTTAATTCCTTTTTTTAATTCGTTTTCTTACCGTCGTCAGGTTTAAAAAACGTTTTTTTAAACGTTTTTCCAAGGGTTTCAATGTTTTTCAAGGGATTCGGTGTTTTTCAAGGGAACGCTTGAATACAACAACGCGTTTTTAAACTCTCGCGAAGCAAAAAAACTCGGTGAACTCTTGAATGGCTTTAAGGAAAAAGAATTCCGTGAATTCCGCGAATTCCGCGCTTTTAGCGCCTAAAACGCTTTTACTCGTTTCGCTGACGTTGTTGCTCTCCGCGTTCGCCGCGGGAATCATCGCAGGAAAAACGCTTGAATTAAACGCGTGTCCGGTTCTCGAAAGAGTCGCTACCGGGCAGTGTTCGAATCAAAACGCTGGAGTCGCGAGCGCGTCGGTTTCGCCTTCGCTCGCCGCGCTTTCCGAAGAAACGCTGAGCGCGACGCTCCGCGTTCTCGCCGTGCGCAGCGACACGGGGGAAGGCGCCGTAGGTAAAGTGAACGTTGAAATCCGTCCGGGGAAGGGGCGCGTGCTCGTGAACACGAACCCGTTCGTCGAGCCGGACACGCAGTACAGCGCGGACACTGCGGCGCGTTACGCCGCGGAGTTCACGGGGAAAAGCATTGCGGACCGCGACGTGATTTTCTCGTTCGAGTCGAGCGGCGAGTTAGTGGGCGGGCCGAGCGCTGGCGCGGCTATGGCGATTGCGACGATTGCGGCGTTGACGGGACGCGAACCTAACGCGAGCGTTGCGATGACGGGCGCGATTGATTCCGACGGCAGAATCGGTTTCATAGGCGGGTTAATAGAGAAAAGTGATGCTGCTGCTGGGGACGGCGTAAAGCTTTTCCTCGTTCCTGAAGGACAACAAAAACTGCAGTATTACCGCGAGAAGCAAGAGCAGGAAACGCAGGGCGGCGTCGTGTTCGTGCGCACGTTCTACGTTCCGGTGGAGCTTGACTTGAATGCTTACACGAGCGGCGAGTTCAACATGACGACGCGGGGCGTCGCGACGATAGATGAAGCGGCGAAAGCGTTTTTCGCTTCCTAGCGCGTTCGCGGAATCCCGGCGCGTTGCCTTTAATCAAGCCTTAGTCAATCAAGCGTCTGGCGCGGTCTTCGCGTTTTTGCAGCGCGTACAACGCCAGAAACCATGCTTCGAGCAGGATTACGCCGCTCCAAGCGAGTTGCGAGTCGAAACGCCAGAAATTGTTGAAGAACGCTAGCGCTAGGAACTGCGTTCCGAATAATGTTTGCACGTCCATGGGAAACCGTTGTGGAAAAAACTTGCGAAACCCGTGAAACTCGTGAACTCGTTTTTCGCGGGGGGTGTGGAAAACCTTTCAATTGTTTCTTCCGCAGCGAATAAAAACCTTTACCGACAAAACGATTAGTCTTCGTGGGCCCGTAGCTTAGCC
>CAZOKY010000008.1:0-26532 GCA_964580705.1 Microcaldota archaeon
TTACGGTGAGTGCGAACGCGTCGCTTCCCGCTCCGCTTCCGTACGAGACGGCGAGGATGCGTTGCCCCGGGCGGGCTTCGTCTAGAACCGCGCACAAGCCTATCATGGTTGCGGCGCTGTAAGTGTTGCCGATGAACGGAGTCACGAGTCCGGTGGCGATTTTCTCGCGCGGAACGCCGAGCATTGCGCCGGCTTCCAACGGAAATTTTCCGTTCGGTTGGTGGAAGACGGCGTAATCGAAATCGCTTGCTTTGAAACCCGTTTTCGCGAACAACGCGTTCGCGCCGCCCACGACGTGTTTGAAGTACGCGGGTTTTCCCGTGAAGCGTCCTCCGTGGCGCGGGAATTCTTCGTGTTGGCGGCGCCAAAAGTCGGGTGTGTCCGTCGTGTACGATGTCGTGCCGTCGATTGTGGCGATTGCGTCTCGCGCTCCGACTATGAACGCGCCTGCTCCGCAGCCCGTGCTGAATTCGAGCGCGTCGCCCGGTCTGCCTTGGCTCGTGTCGCTTCCGACGGCTAAGCCGTACTCGATCATTCCGCTTGCGACCATTCCCATGCACGCTTGCACGCCGGCGGTGCCCGCCTTGCAGGCGAACTCGAGGTCTGCCGCGGTCAAGTTCGGCGTTGCGCTCAACGCTTCAGCGACGATGCTGGCAGTTGGTTTTACTGCGTAAGGTTTGCTTTCGCTTCCAACGTAAATCGCGCCGATTTTTTGAGCGTCGATGCGCGCGCTGGCGACTGCTTTGCGTGACGCCGCTACGGCGAGCGTGCACGAGTCTTCATCGAGGGAAGCGACTGCTTTCTCCTGTACGCCTAAGCCGGCGGCTATTTGTTCGCCGTTTTTGCCCCACACGCGCGCGATTTCTGTTACGCGCACGCGCATGCGCGGTATGCTTGCTCCGTAACCCGCGATTCCGGTTTTGTTAACGTTCATGCTTCCATTTCACTTTAACTGTAAATCGAAGAGAGGATTATGCGGCGATAGTTTTTTAAAACCATCGCTGAAAAACGTTGATAACTTCGGCAGGCGACGATTACTTGGGTGGTTCGGCGTTTGTTTTAGAGTTTCTTTTACAGCAACCGTTATTTGATCAATGCGTTGCCCGCCTTCCTTTTTCTTCGCTGGGCGTCGATGGAAGCAAATCATTTAAACGGCCGCCTCCTTGAATCTCTCTCTCTCTGAGTTTCTCGCTTAAGTGATTTTCATGGCTGAAAAACCGTCAAGCAAAAAGTCGTCGGCGTTTCCCGAGTTCTACAAGAAGGCGCCCGCGGAGCGGCTCGCGCTAGTGAAGGAGTTCGCGGGGCTCAACGACGAGGAAGCGAAAGCGCTGGGCAACTGGGGCGCGCTCGGGGAAGCGACTGCGAAAGGAATGATTGAGAACACCGTGGGTACGACGGCGCTGCCGCTTGGTTTCGCCACGAATTTTCTGATTAACGGAAAAGATTTTCTCGTGCCGTTCGCGCTTGAAGAACCGAGCGTTGTGGCTGCGGCGAGCAACGCCGCGAAACTGTGCCGGCCGAGCGGCGGCTTTCGTTGCGAGTGCGACGATTCCGTCATGATAGGGCAAATGCAGTTCGTGAACGCGCGTTCCGCGTTGGCCGCGGTGAAGAAAGTGAATGCCGCGCGCGACAAGCTGCGCGTCATGGCGAACGAGTGCGACAAGACGATGTGCGAACGCGGCGGCGGATGCCGCGACGTGCGGGCGCGGGCGTTGGAGACGCAACGCGGGGAAATGTTGATTGTTGAAATCTTCGTTGACGTCAGGGACGCGATGGGCGCGAACGCCGTCAATTCGATGTGCGAGCGTTTGGCGCCGGGAATCGCGGAGCTCGTCGGCGGGGAAGCGCGTTTGCGCATTATTTCTAATCTCGCGACGCGGCGTCTCGCGCGCGCGAAAGCCGTGTGGAAGGCGCGCGATCTCGAAGCGAGTTTTGCCGCGGCTGGCAGCGACTTCAAGTTGTCGGGAAAAGAAATCGTTGAGCGAATTCTTGACGGTTGGGCGTTCGCCGCAGCGGACGCCCACAGGGCGTGCACTCACAACAAGGGGATAATGAACGGGGTTGACGCCGTCTGCGTCGCTTGCGGCCAGGATTGGCGCGCGATGGAAGCTGGGGCGCACGCTTATGCTTCGCTTTCAGGAAAGTACTCGCCGTTGACGCGTTTCGAGGCGACGGACAAAGGCGACTTAGTAGGGTTCATCGAGATTCCGGTGCAAGTCGGCATCGTCGGCGGAGCGAGTCGGACGCATCCGACTGCGCGCGCGTGCTTGAAGGTTTTAGGCGTCGCGTCTGGCCGGGAGTTCGGTGAAGTGCTTGCGGCCGTCGGGCTCGCCCAGAATTTTGCGGCGTTGCGCGCTCTCGCTACTGAAGGAATCAACAAGGGGCACATGGCGTTGCACGCGCGGAACATCGCGATTCTCGCTGGCGCGGCAGGCGACGAAATCGAACTCGTTGCGTCGCGGCTCGTTGACGCGAAGTGCGTGAAAGTCGACAAGGCGCGCGAGCTGCTGGAACAGATTCGCGGTTGACGCGCCCTCCCGTAATATTCGTTAATTCGTTTTTTCGTTTTCTGGCTCATCACGCGGTCGGCGTAGTGCTCGGCGTCGCGCTTGCGGCGGCACTCGCGGCAACGCTTGCAGTGGCGTTTGCGGTTGCAGTCGGCGCAACGCTTGGTGCGACGCTTGCGGTAACGGTCGGTGTTGCGGTTGCCGTCTGAGCCTTACACCCGGCCAGCGACGGTTTAGCCGCGCAAATCCATTTCACGATGTTTTCTTCGCTTACGGCGTTGAAGACGTAACGACAGTTCGCGACGAACATGGGTGTCGTTGAGATGTGGTAGCGTGCGGCGAGCATTTCGTCGGCAACGCTTTTGTCCTGTCCTTGCGTTTCAACGCAGAGTTGCGCGTCGCTCTTGTTCACGCCGAGAAAGTTCAGGTTTTCGATCGCGGCGCGAATCGGGATGCAGTGGCTCGTTTCCTGCACCGAAATCCCGAATTTTGCGAGGGCGTTTGGCAGGGTTTCTTCAACCACGTTCTTGAAGTTTTCGTTGCTCGCCGGGTTTGCGGCGGTTCCGTTTGCGGCCGTCAACCGCTTGCAGTGCTCGCACGTTTCCGAGTAAAAGTATTGCAGTGTTGTCACGTTCGAGAGGCACGGCGCCGTGAGCATTTCCGTGTTTCCGCGCGGCGTCAAAACTAAGCCGCCTTGCGCGTTGTAGAAGTCGAAGCCGCCCGTCATTTCCCATTCGGTCATCGTGTTTTGTAGGTATTTGCCAGCCGGTTCTTTGGCCAGGTCAACGCCGCTGGCGTAGAAAGCGGGAACCCGGTCTATTCCGAGTTGGAGTGTTTCATCGCTTTTTCCGCTGACGTCGATGCGTTCTAGCGTGATTCCCTGACTTTTCAAGCCAGGTTCGATATTGTCAAGCAGCAAAAGCAATTTGTCGTTATTGCAGAATGCGCAGTCGGAATCGTAGTATACGGAGAGCGTGACCGTCAAGTCGGCGAGCCGCGTATTGAGTTGTTTTTGGAACGAGTCCAAAAGGGTTTGTTGCGCGGCGAGTTTCGCATCCGCCGCGTTTTGTTTTTCCTCGTTTTGCGTTATGCGTTTGTCGAAGCTCGAGAACTGGCCGCCTTGAGTTGCGGCGTAGCCTATTGCGGCGAGCGCGATTACGAGCGCTATTACCGCCACGTAAAAAGTCGTATTAGTCGAATCGTTTTTCTTTGCGTGTTCTTCTTCAGCCATTCGCCAAATCACCTATTTCTCGCGTTTTGTTTTGAAAGCGTTGCGGCGCGGTATAAAAACAGTTTTTTTCAGCGCTCGCGCGTTTTTAATTCATCGCTTTTCTTGAAGCCGCGGGTTGCGCGGGGGTGTTTCCGCGTCTGAGTTCGCGTTGCGCTTGCGCGGAGTATAATTGTTTTTGCTAAGGTATTTAAATGCGTTGAGGCAACTAATACACCTGCCTTTTTTTGCGTGAACATTAAAAAAAACAAAACCAAAAGTTCAATGAACTGAGCGTTCCCGGAAGGCGGGGGGACGCGCATGAGGTGAGAGTGTATGGCGAAGAGTTACGTAAAGTTTCAAATGCCTAGCGGGCTTCCCGCGAAAGTGCTGGCTGCAATTGAAGCGGCTCAAGCGACTGGGCTCGTGCGCAAGGGAATCAACGAGGCGACGAAGGCGGTAGAGCGAGGCGATGCGAAGCTCGTCGTAATCGCGGAAGACGTGGACCCTGAAGAGATCGTCGCGCACATTCCTGGAATTTGCGCGGACAAGCGCGTTCCGCTCGCGTTCGTCGCGGACAAGAAATCCTTAGGCAAAGCCGCGGGCCTCGGCGTGGGAACGAGCGCGGTCGCGATCGTAAAGCCGGGCAACGCGGAGAGCGCGTTGAAAGAGATTTTCCCGTTGCTTCCTTCTAGTTCCGGCGCAGCGCCGAGTGAAGCGGTGAAACCAGCGAAGGCGAAGGCTGAAAAAGCGGAGAAGAAGGTTGCCGCGAAGAAAGCCAGGAAGCCGAAAGCTGAAAAAGCTGAGACGGCTGAGAAAGCCGTTAAGGCGGAGAAAGCTGAAAAAACCGAAAAGGCTGTAAAGGCCGAAACGGTTGAAGCGGCTGGAGCGGCTGAAAAGAAGGAGTGAGTTGAGCGGATTTTTTTCTCGGCGCGCCGCGCTTGAAAGCGCGGCGGCCACTCGTTTTTTTCAAAAGGTGATTTTGTTTGGGCGGCACTAAAAAGATTGCAAGCATAGAAAAAAAACAGGCGAAGGACGCCGCGTCGCAAGCGGGCGAGAAAAAAGTTTTCGGTCCCGCCGAGAGCGTTGAAGGTTATCCCGCGGAAGTCGTTACCGTTATCGGGCGCACGGGCGTTTTCGGGGAAGTTAACCAAGTGCTCGTGAAGGTTCTTGACGGCAGGGACAAGGGCCGCGTGATCAGGCGCAACGTGAAGGGCCCGGTTCGCAAGAACGACGTGTTGTTGCTTTTGGAGACGGAGCGCGAGGCGCGGCCGTTGAAGTCGAAGAAGCGCGAACTCAAGAAGTGAGGAGTCCGGAAATAGAGAAATCGGGAAGTAAACAAAATTTTTGATTCGTTTTAACGAGGTAGTGGCAAAATGGTTGAATGCGTTTTTTGCGGTCGGACGGTCGTTGAGGGAAGCGGTTTCACCGTTTTCAAGAAGGACGGGAGCGCACAGTATTTTTGTTCGCGCAAGTGCTTGAAGAACGCGGAAATGAAGCGCCATCCTCGCAACTTCAAGTGGACTACGGCGGGAGCGAAAGCGGCGAAGGCTTAATCGTAATTTTTTTGAATCGTTGAATCGTTGAATCGGGACGGGATGCGTTTTGCTGGGAAAGCTGGATTTCGAAGCGCTGCAAGCCAAGTGTCTGGCAGCGTGGGATGCTTCCGGCGTTTACTCTTTCGATGCGAAAAGCAAGAAACCGGTTTATTCCATTGATTCGCCTCCGCCTTTCACGAGCGGCGCGCTTCACATGGGCCACATGCTTTCTTATGCTTATTTCGATTTCGCGGCTCGCTACAAACGAATGCGCGGCTTCGAAGTGTTTTATCCTCAGGGTTGGGACTGCCAAGGTTTTCCGACGGAGGTAAAGGTGCGCGCGAAGTTTCCGCGGGCGTCGCGCGAAGAATTCCTGGCGCACGCGCACGATTTTACTGAAGCGAACATCGCGAAAATGAAGAGCCAGATGCGTGCGATGGGTTTTTCTCCTGACTGGAATTTCGAGTACAAGACGATGAGCGACGATTACCACCGCCGCGTCCAGTACTCGCTCCTCAAAATGTTTAACGACGGCTTGGTGTATCGCGCGAAGCACCCCGTGTTGTGGTGCCCAAAGTGCGCTAGTGCGATTGCGAAAGCGGAGACGGAGGACAAAGAGCGCGAAACGCGCTTGAACTTCGTTTTTTTCCGCGTAGCGTCGCCGAGCCCGAAATCCAAGAACAAGTTTCTTGCCGGAGAGAAAGTCACGATTGCGACGACGCGGCCTGAATTCTTGCACGCTTGCGTTGCAGTAGCCGTTCACCCGGAAGACGTTCGTTACTCCGAGCTCGTCGGAGCGGAAATCGAAGTTCCGTTGTTCAAGCAAAAAGTGAAAGTAATCGCCGACCGCGACGTCGACGCCGCGTTCGGAACAGGAATCGTCATGATTTGCACTTTCGGAGACAGGCAAGACGTCGTGTGGGCTTACCGCCTCGGCTTGCGCGTCATCGAGGCGTTGGACGAATGCGGGCGGCTCATCAACGCGGGCGTTTACGACGGAATGAAGGCGAAAGACGCGCGCGCGAAAATCCTTGAGGCGTTGCGCACTGGCGAGTTGTTCGAGCGAGAGGAAGCGTTGAAGCAAAGCGTGAAAGTCCACGACCGTTGCGGCAGCGACGTGGAATTTCTCCCGTCGTTCCAGTGGTTCATCCGCTTGAAGGGCGCGGGCGAAGACGTCGTGCGCGCGGGGCGCGAAATGAAGTGGGTTCCTGCGTTTACGTTGCAATATCTCGTTGATTGGGCGCAAGGACTCGAGTGGGACTGGGTTATCAGCAGGCAAAACGTTTTCGGTACTCCGCTTCCGTTTTGGTACTGCGAGAAATGCGGCGAAATTCATGTTCCAGAGGAAAAGCGGCTTCCCGTCGATCCCACGAAAGAAAAACACGGCGGAAAATGCGGGAAGTGCGGCGGCGGCCTCGTCGGCGAAACAAGCGTTTGCGATTGTTGGGTTGACTCGAGTATTACTCCGCTTGTAATCGCTCGTTGGCCCGACGACGAAGCTTTCTTCTCCAAAGTATATCCCGCCACGCTGCGTCCGCAAGGGCTTGAAATCATTCGCACGTGGGCGTTTTACACTATTTACCGTTGCTTGAAACTTACCGGCAAAGCGCCGTTCCGCGAACTATTGATCAACGGTTCCGTTCTTGGAACGGACGGCAAGAAAATGAGCAAGAGCGCTGGCAACTACGAAGACCCGGAGGCGCTTCTCAAGCGTTATCCTGCTGATGCGCTGCGGCAATGGGCCGCTCTCAGCGGCGCGTTCGCGAAAGACCGTCCTTTTTCGTATAAGGACGTTGATTTCGCGAAGTCGTTTTTGAACAAGTTGTGGAACGCTGCGAAGTTCGTTGAAACCTCAACTCAGGATTTCGACAAACGCAAGAACCCTGAGAAAAACGGGAAACTCGAACTCGTCGACCAATGGCTGCTCGCGAAGTGCGATGCTTGCGTCGCGGAAGCGACTCGCGCGTGGGAGGAATACGATTACTTCGCCGCGATTAACGCCGTACACCAGTTTTTCTGGAAGGATTTCTGCGACGCGTATCTCGAAGACGTGAAATACCGCATTTACGCGGACGCGGGTTCGGGCGTTAGCGCGGAATCGCGTGAGGCAGCGCAGTACGCGTTGCGCACCGCCCTCGAAAAAACGCTGCTTTTGCTTGCGCCGTTCGCTTGCTTTACTTGCGAAGAAATTTATTCCTCGCTTTACGCGAAAAACGCTGAAAGCGTTCACGCGCAAGCTTGGCCGGAGGCGGAGCGCAAGAAAGACGAGCGAGTGGAAAGCATCGTCGGCGCAATGCACGCGGTCATCGGCGAAATACGGAAATTCAAAGCCGGCAACGGTTTGGCGTTGAACGCGCCGCTGCCTGTCGTAACGGTGCGTTGCAGCGAGGCGAAGGCGCGCGACTTGGGGGACGTGATTGACGAGATTAAGGCGGTGGCGAAAGTGGGTAACGTGGTAGTCGAGAAAATGAAAGCTAAAGAAAAAGTCGGGGAAGGCGTTTCGGAGGGTTTAATAGTGGAGTGCAGCAAATAATTCAATCTCCCCTTTTTAGCTTTAATTTAGCTTTAATTATGTTTAAATCAAGTTAACGATTCGAGTAATTGAATTTTACGGAGTTGGTTAGGTAAAATGGCTCGCATGCACACTAGAAAAAAAGGCCGCAGCGGTTCGAGGAAGCCTCTCGTGAAAAGCATCGGTTGGGTGCGTTCTTCGAAAGAAGAAATAATCGCGCTTGTTGAACGTTTGGCGAAGGAAGGCAAGCCGGAAGCGCAAATCGGGCTCGCTTTGCGCGACGAGTTCGGCGTCCCGAGCGTGAAATCTATTACGGGGAAGACGGTTTCCCAGATTCTTGCCGAAAAGAATTTGACGCCGAAATATCCGTCGACGTTGATTGACTTGATTCGCAAGGCCGTTTCGTTGAGGAAACACCTTGAAGCGAATCACCGTGACACACAGAACAAGAAGAAGTTGAGTGATAAGGAGTCGAAGGTGAAGCGTCTCGCCGCGTACTACCGCAGGAACGGCAAATTGCCGATTGGTTGGAAGTATTCGCCTGAGGAAGCGGCGTTGCTCGTGAAATAAAAAAAGCGTTTTAGCGTTTTCAAAAAAGGTGAAGAAAAAGAATGGCTGACAAGAAGAAAGTAATCGATACTTGGAAACTGAAGACTTGGTATTCCGTTCTCGCCCCGAAATTTTTGGGGGAAGTGGAATTAGCTAAAACGCCTGCGAGCGATGAAGACAAGCTGTTGAACCGCGTGATTATTCTTCCGTTGAAGGAGGTTACGCGCGACATCGCGCACATTTACACGAACATCAAGCTCCGCGTTTTTGAGATTAAGGGGAAGACGGCGTTCACGAAGTTCATCGGCCACGAAGTTTCGCGCGAGTATCTAAGCACTCTCGTTCGCCGCCATCGCGATGCCCTGCACTGCGTTTACCCGGTTAAGTCGAAGGACGGAGTCGAGTTCACGATTAAAGTGCTCGTCGTTACGGCGGTGCCGTGCAGTAACACGCAGAAGACGTCGCTTCGCAACGCCTTGAAGAAGGAGCTCGTCGCGAAGGTTGCCGCTACTGATTTCGGTCGTTTCATCAACGAGGCGTTGTACGGTCGCTTGGGCGCGGAGTTGTCGCAGAAGTTGAAGCGTATCGCGCCGATTCGCCGCATTGAAATCAAGAAGACTCAGTTGAAGGAAGAGTTCGATACTGACGCCGTCGAGAAAATCGAGGGTGAAAGTGAAAGCGAAGGCGCGGAAGAAGCGAAACCCGCTTAATCGCGTTGAACTGCGGTCTCACGCGAACCCGCTTAAGCAAAGCCGCTGAGGTCGAGTTGCGTTGTTTTCAGTCGTTTAGCGGTAATCCACTTGTGGCGGACGAACTCTTGAAGCGCTTCATCGTGAATGTGCTGTTTGAGGAAAGCAATCGTTCGCTCGTCGTGGCTGTAACCGTTGCCGAAGTCGTGTCCTAACTTGCGTTTTATTTCCTCTATTTCGAAATCCCTGGTTACTTTCGCGAGAATCGATGCTGCGCCGACTACGGGGTAGTGAAAATCCGCTTTGTGTTCGCAAACGAGCGTCGCGTTCTTCGGAAACTTCGTGTATTTTCGCATTCGCGTCGCGTATTTTGCGGCAATCGGGTCGGGCGTGTCGACGTAAATCGTTTTCACGTTGCGCGCACCGACTTTCTTGACTACTTGCGCGATCGCGCTTGCCATCGCTTTCGCTTCGATTTCGTTGAGGCTCGTTCGCTTGCTCATCGACGTCGTTAATTCCGCGGCGCTGAGCACCACGAGCGCGTGCGGGTGTTTTTTGATGCTTTTCGCAAGCGTTTCGCGTTGTTCCGGCGTCAAGAGCTTTGAATCCTTCACGCCTGCAGTGCGCAAGCCGCATTCTTCGTCGTGGGGGCACGCGAAAGCGCAAATGACCATGGGACCTAAGACGGGGCCTATCGGCAACAAAGAAACGCCGTGGCGCTTCTCAGTTTCTGCCGGCTTCGTCGCAGCCTATAACGAAATTCATTTTTTTCTGTTCACTCTTTGCTTTCTAGTTTCGCGCCTTTTTCCGCGAACTTCATTTCGAAGGATTCGTAACCCGCCTTGCGCGCTGCGCGCAAAATCTGTATTTGCGTGTTTTCCTTGCTTAAAATGATTACCGCTCCGCCGCAGCCGCCTGCGCCGATGAGCTTTGCTCCGAGCGCGCCGTTCGTCTTGGAAATCGCGCGAATGCTTTCGATTTGCGGCGTTGATACACCGTCCCTGGCCAAGAGCGAGTGGTTCTTGTTAAGCAATTCGCCGAGGTGTTTTGCATCGCCCTTCAGACTTAATTCTTTCTTTATTTCTTCGACGGTTTCGTCGTATTCGCGCGTCACGCGCGTGCGTTCCCCGTCCGTGAGTTCAGCCGCGCTGCATCTTATTCCGTGCGAGTCGCGCCACATCGCTGTGAGTTGCGCGGTGTTCGCGCACCTCCCGTTTTTTTCGAGGGAGCTGGCGAGCGAAAGCACGCAGCCTTCGGGAAGCGCAAGCGAGGTGTTTTCGTAAACCATTTTGAAGCCGTTTTTTTCTTTTTCGTCGAACTCTTTGTGCAACTCGAGCGCGTAATCGCTTAAAACCGCCGTCACGTCTCCGCCGCTCGAGCGTCCGCCGTGCCACGCGTTGTCTCCGATGAATGCGGCGTCGAACAACTCGTCGCGAGTCGGCGAGTGCTCGCAGTATTCGTATAACGCGAGCGCGAAAGCGGCGCTGATGCTTGCGCTGTTGCCCGTGCCTTTAGGCGCGCCCGAGAATTCTCGGCGGGCGATAACGGGCTTGATGAGTTTGTACTTGGTTTTCTGAAACACGTGTTGCGCTTCTTCAAGCAACGGGAACCAGACTTCGTTTCCTTGCCGCGTGCCGTCCGGCTTGAGCGTCGCCGCACCGAGGGGGCTGCCTTGGAAGTACAACCGCGGGTAACCGCTGAATTTTTGGACTGCGACGTAGTTGCGGCGTCCGTTTACTTCGATTGGCGCCATTAACGCGCGTCCGCCGTAGACGATGCTGTGTTCGCCCGCGATGTGAATCTTGTTCGGCGCGCTTGAAACCGTTTTCTTAATCATTTGTTTTTTCAACCTTTCAATCGTTCGCCGCTCTTCGTCGCCCGTCGTCTTTTGTTTAGTCGGAGAAGGTTTTTAACTCGTTTCAACCTTAATACGCCTTCGGTGGGATTTTTTGAGCGTTGTTTCGCGAGTGGTTTTGTGCGTCACGGGCGCATCGGGAATCGATTACGCGTTAGCTATAGCACGGGAACTATGCAAACAAAAAGCCGAGACGCACTGCGTGGTTACGGACAACGCCAAGCTCGTCATGACCTATGAAAACAAAGGTGCTTTGAAGGAATTCAAGCGGTTGTGCGGCCGCGTTTACTCGGAAAAAGAAATCGGCGCGCCGATCGCTTCTGGCTCTTTTCACGCTGATGCGCTCATAGTTTGCCCTTGTTCGATGAAAACGTTGAGCGCGATCGCGAACGGTTACGCTTACAACCTCGTCGTGCGCTCCGCGGAAGTCGCGATTAAGGAACGACGCCGCGTCGTCATCGTGCCGCGCGAGATGCCTTGGAGCGCGTTGGCGTTCGAAAACGCCTTAAAGCTCAGCAGGCTCGGCGTAGTTGTTGCGCCCGCAAGTCCAGGGTTTTACGATAACCCTAAAAGCGTTGCGGACTTAATCGACTTCGTTGCTGGCCGCGTTCTCGCGAGCGCGGGCGTGAAGAATTCTCTTTATCCCGAGTGGAAGGGAAAACTCGAGAAGAAAGCGCGAAAACGCGCAATCAAGCAAAAACGAGTGAAACAAAAAGCGAGGGTGAAGAAAAAGTGAGTTTGAAGTCTTTCGTTGAAAAATTAGACGAGCGCGGCGCGTTGCTGCGCGTTAAAAAGAAGCCGAAGGCTGAACTTGAAGCAGCTGCGCTCATCAAGGAATTTAACGACCGCCCGCTGCTTTTCGAAAACGGAATCGCGGAAAGCGACGTTCCGTTCGTTGCGAACGTTTACTCGACGAAGCCTCTTGTCGCCGACTACTTTGGAATCGCGCAGAACGAACTCATTCCGAGAATGATTAAGGCGCTTGATTCTCCATCCGCGCCTGGCGAATGGAGCGGAGGCGTTGCGCCTTGCCAAGAAGTTGTCGAGACGAACGTCGATTTGTACAAACTGCCGATAGTCAAGTGTTACGAAAAGGAAGCGGGGCGTTACTTGTCGAGCGGCGTTTATTTTGTTAAGGACAAAGAGTTGGGGCAAAACGCTTCTTACCACCGTTCGCTCGTCATATCGAAAAACCGTTTCGCGTTCCGCATGCTGCCTCGCCACCTCGCCGAATTCAAGAAGCGCGCTGGAGGCGCGGTTGACGCGGCGATTTGCGTGGGCAACGGCGCGAACGTAGCGTTGGCGGGCGCGGTGAGCGTGGGTTTAGGAGTCGACGAGATGCGCATCGCGAATTCGCTGGAACCGCTGAAAATGGTGAAATGCAAGACTATTGACGTTAGCGTTCCTGCCGAAACGCAGTTCGTTCTGGAAGGCAGAGTGCTGAACGAAACTAGCCCTGAAGGGCCGTTCGTGGATTTAACGGAAACGATGGACGTGCAACGCCCCGCTGAACCGGTTTTTGAAGTGAAGTGCGTGACGCGCCGCCGCGAAGCCGTTTGGCAAAACGTTTTGCAAGGCGGGCTTGAACACAAAATACTCATGGGCATGCCTCGCGAGCCCACGGTTTACTCGGCGGTGAACAAAGTCGTGAAGTGTGTTGACGTGAATCTCACGCCCGGCGGCTGCTCGTGGCTGCACGGAGTCGTAAAAATCAAGAAAACGAAGGATGACGACGGCAGGAAAGCGATTGACGCGGCTTTTGAAGGGCACAAGTCGATGAAGCGAGTCGTAATCGTTGATGACGACATTGACATTCTTGACCCAATCGAAGTCGAGTGGGCGTTGGCAACTCGTTTTCAAGCGGACAAGAACCTCGTCGTAGTTCCGAACCAGAAAGGCAGTAGCCTCGACCCGTCGAGCGAGCCCGGAACGCATATAACGTGCAAATGGGGTTTGGACGCGACGAAGCCGCTGGTTGCGAAAGGCAAGGATTTCAGCAAGGTGCGCGCTCCGAAAGTGGATTCGAAGAAGTTTTTTTAAGTTTTTGTGCGAGGTTGTTGTGAATGGATTTGACTAGTGAAGAACAAGGGATGCTTGACGGAAAGTTCGGCAACGCCGTGCGCAAGAGCATGGAAATCCTTGTCGCGTTAGGAAACATTTACGGCGCGAAGCGTTTGATTGACGTCAGCAGCGTGCAAATCGCGGGCGTAAGCTATGATAATCTGGGTGAAGCAGGGCTAGACTACTTGAGCGAGTTGGCGAAGGACGGGAAGACGCGCGTTCTCACGACGTTGAATCCGGCGGGCATGGACCTCGTTGATTGGAAGAAGCTCGGAATCCCTGAAGACTTTGCAAAGAAGCAGCTGGCGGTCATTGACGCGTTCAAGAAAATGGGTGTCGTCACGAGTTGCACGTGCACGCCTTACTTTATCGGCAATCTCCCGCATTACGGTGACCACGTTGCGTGGAGTGAGTCGAGCGCGGTTTGCTTCGCGAACAGCGTGCTTGGCGCCCGCACGAACCGCGAAGGCGGGCCGAGCGCGATTGCGTCGGCGTTGACGGGGAAGACGGCGGAGTACGGAATGCATCTTGACGAGAACCGTCAGGCGCAGGTTATCGTGAAAGTGCGCGCGAAATTGAAGACGATTCCTGACTTTGGAGCGCTCGGTTACGCTACGGGCAAGAAGATTGGCAACAAGATTCCGTTGTTCGTTGGAGTAAAGCGCGCGAGCGTCGAGGAATTGAAGAGTTTGTGCGCGAGCATTGCGACTTACGGCGGCACGGCGCAATTCCACATCAAGGGGATTACGCCTGACCGCACACATAAGCCAAGCGAGGAAATTATCGTTACGCAGAACGACTTGGATGACGCGAAGACTGCGTTGACGGACGAGGGTTACGACGAGCCGGACATTATTGCGTTGGGTTGCCCGCATTGTTCGATTAACGAAGTCCGCAAGATCGCGGAACTCTTGGATGGAAAGAAGGTCAAGGAAGGCAAAGAGTTTTGGATTTGCATTGCGCGTCCGATTAAGGAAATCGCTGAGCAAGCCGGTTACGTCAAGACGATTGAGGCGGCGGGCGCGAAGTTTGCTTGCGATACGTGCATGGTAGTCGCACCAATCAAGGGGCGCTTCAAGTGTTTGGCGACTGACTCCGCGAAATCGTGTTTTTACGCGCGCGGCAAAAACGCTTTCAAAACGAAGTTCGGAACGGCGGAGGAATGTGTCGACGCCGCCGTTACGGGCGAGTGGAAGTTGAAGCAGGCGAAGAAGAAGGAAGCGAAGAAAGAGGAAGCCAAGTCGAAGGCGGTTGAAACGGAAGCTGCGGAACCCGCTGAATCAACTGAATCCGCTGAAAAATAATTCTAGGTGGTTACTGATGGTTGAAGTTAAGGCGCGGACGATTTCGAAAGGCGTTGCGGAAGGCGAACTGCTTGTTTCCCAAAAACCCGTCTCGTTTTACGGCGGGGTGGACCCGGACACGGGCGTCGTGACTGACGGCGAAAGCGACATAAAAGGGCAAAGCATCGCAGGCAAAATACTCGTTTTTCCAACGGGGAAGGGTTCGACGGTGGGGAGTTACACGCTTTATCGCCTCAAGAAAAACGGGAAGGCGCCGGCGGCGATTATTAACGGCGAGTGCGAAACGATTTGCGCGGTAGGCGGAATTATTTCGGATTTGCCACTAGTTGATCAGCCTGAAGGCGGCTTAGAACAATTCAAGACGGGCGCGCGTGCGAAAGTGGACGCGACGAACGGCGTAATCAGTTTTTGATTTTCGTTCCCACAACGTTTTTTCCTTCCAGCGCATCGCGCACGCGTCCCGCAGCCAAGCCGTTAACAACGTTTATTTCCGAATTCTTGGAGAGCGCAGCGATTTCCCGCAACTTGTTTACCTTCCCCAACATTCCGCCTGTCACGTCCGCGGCGGCGCGGCTTGCGCCCAACCATTTGCTTACGTCGGCAAAATTCTTTTTGTTTATTTCGGCAATAAGTGTTGCTTCTGGATTCTCGTTTGGGTTTCCAGCGAGGACACCGTCGACTTCGCCGGCGATGATTATGCGTGTTGGTTTGAGTTCTTCCGCTAGAAAGGAAAAAATTTCTTCAGTGGATAGGATGGTCATTCCGCGCTTTTCGTCTATTGCGACGTCTCCGTAAACGCACGGAATCAAACCAAGCTCCAGAATTTTGCGGAGAGGCTTCAAATCCCAGTGCTTGATTTTGCTTTCGCTGGCAATCGCGCCCGCGCTGGGGTGAATGCTGCACGCGTTGACTCCGGCGCCCAGCAAGGCGTTGACGACGATTCTGTTGAGCCGCGCGGCGGCGTCCTGCACTTCGGCAAAGCCGCGCACGCTTTGAGGGCCAAGATAACCCTTGTGAGTTTGAAACTTGTGAGCCGGACCATGAGGGAAACTACCCCCGCCGTTCCCAATAATCAATTCGAATTGTTTGGCTTTGCGGGCTTCAGCTATTTCGTGGCATAATCTTTGGATTACTGTTGGCCTAACGGTGAACGGCCGCGTTTTGTCGGTGATGAGGCTGCCGCCGAGTTTCAAGAAAACTAGTTCCTTCTTCATGGTAATTCCTTCAATCCTCGTTGTTTATTCAGCGGAGGAGTTTTTTGCCGCGCGTGTTTTTAGCCAAGCGTTTGATTGCGAGCCGGAACCAAATAGCGTACTTCTTGGGGTGCGCGCGGATTTCCTTGAGTGCTTTCTTGGCTTGGAGGAAAACGAGTTTGCCTTCGACTTCCCGCGGGTTCGGCTTGAATTTACCGGCGTGCTTTACGACGCTTACCAAGCAAAACTCGTTCTCGCACGTGCCGTCCGCGTAATGCTCTTCGTAACTAAAACCCGGCATTTGTTTGAACGCGCGCGGCGAGAAACCGTATTCTTCCTTGAGGCACCGCCTCATGGCTTGGTTCTTCGTTTCCCCGGCGAGAACGTGGCTCACGGGCGTATCCAAGACGCCGCCACCGACTTTGCGTTTTGGTCTTTTATGGAGGACGAACTCGTTTTTCGCGTTCAAGACGAGGATTGCGAACGCCAAATGCTTTACGCCGGGCGTCGTGTGTGCGCGCCAGCGGTTGACTTTCGCGCCGGTAACGCGGCCGCTGCGCGTAGTAACGTGCAGGATTTGGTTGGCTTTGTGCGCGTCCTTGTGAGTGGCGCCTTTACGGTTTTTGGTTTTGATGTTCACGTGAGTGTTCACGAACGCGTTTTATTTAAGCTTTGTTGCGCTTTGCCGCATATTCACTAGCGTTTGTCGTGCATGGTTATTACCGCGGAGCTGAGTAACCGCGTCGCTCCGATTCGAATAAACGGTCTTTTCTCTAGTATTGTAACTCTTTCGTGCTTCGCGACGATTTTAGTTCCGTTCGTCCGCGCGTTACGCCTTATTCTAACCAGTTCGGCAGCTGCCGTTGCTTTAAGTCGTTGTTTTGGAACGACTAAAGCGCCGCCAATCAGCCTAACTGCGAGCAGCCTGGCGTCTGGTTCCTCCTTGTGGTCCAGCACGTGAGTTGCTTTCCTGCCTCTGGCGCCCACTATGTGGTTCCCGACGCGGAATAGCGCTTCGTGTGCTGTAGTTACTCTGACTCCTTTGATCATTTTTTTCCACCTTCTTTTTTGTTCATTTAAATTTTCTCGTAACTCAAACCGATTTCTTTCAACGAAGTCAATAGTTTCGCTCGATTTTCGCTTCCGCAACCCTTCCAGTCGATGAGCGCGCATTCGACTGGTTCCGCGGTTGCCGCAATTGCGGCGCGAATCGTTTCCGTTTTGACGCCTTCCAGGAGGTGTTTCGGGCAAACGTGCGACACGGCGTAACCTTGCTCGAGGACTTTGTCGTAACTCGGAACGTAATGCCCGCCCCCAAAGATTAAAGCGGGTTTTCCTTCAACGCTTCTGTAACCGCGCGCGACTTCTTCAACGCACCCTGCCGCTAAGCGCGTTGCGTCCTCGTTTTTCCACTGCACTTCAGTGCTTCCAACTTCTATAAACAGGCTTGGCGTTTGCAATTCGAACGGGCCATGGTGCGTCGCCTCGCGCGCCGCTTCAAAACCTTCCATTGGATTGCGGATAAAAAATTCGCTTGCCGCCTTGAGTGCGAACGCGCTCGTCTTGGAAAAACGGGCATGCCCCCAATCGCCCGTAGCGTGAGTCGTGAAGCAGGGTTTGCCGCTTTCGCTGGCGTGCCTGCTCGTGAAAACGAATAAATCACTATAGAAAAAATCGGAGATGAATTCCGCTTCAATCAGGCGCGCGTCTAGTTCCACGAGTTCCGCGTAATCGCTCGACCAAGCGCGAAACGAACGCCCGCGCTCGTTAATCGCGTCGCGTTCGGTGAAACCGTGTTCCACGCGCAGCGCGTCCGCGATTCCGCAGCCTGCGGCGTCCTGCGTCGAATAAAAAATTATCGGCGTGTTTTTTCACCCGGTTTGTGTCTTCGAGTCCAGTTTCTATTAAAAGTGTGAAACGCGATAGTGACCTTCCACGGCAGGCTTCCTTTTTTCGGGTATTCCACGTGAAACCGCCTGCCTGGCGCGCTCATTTTCAGTTGTTCGAGTGTTTGAGCCTGCAACCAACCGCTTTTAGCCAGCGCCTCTTTGAGTCCGTTTACTCCTTTCCCGGTAATAGTCGCTTGAATTATGAGCGCTCTGCCTAATCTCGCGTGCTTAAAGTCGCCTCTGGTTTTGGACAAACGCACGTCCAATTCAGCTTCTTTCAGTTGTTTGACGAAGTTGAAGAAAGCCGCGTCCGGGTTTGGCGCGGAATGTATTTTTAAAGGACTGCTGAACCGGTTAGTGCTTAAATCACTAATGTTGTCGCTCGCCGTCTTTGTTTTCGCTGGCGTGCGGTAAGCCCAACGTTCTTTCACAGTCGGAGTCATCCTCATTTTTTTCCTCTCCGCGTTTCGCTTTAATATTTAGTGCGCTTAAAGCTTTTTATGGTCGTTGGATCGGGTGCATTGAACGTTGACGACGACGTTTTCGACAGGCAGAAGCGCGTTCGTGGGTGGAACCAGGCTGCAGTCGAGCAAGCGCGCGTTCTAGTAGTCGGAGCGGGCGCTCTAGGGAATGAAGTCGTGAAACTCTTGCTGCAGTTAGGCGTGCGAAAGATGACGTTGGTGGACAACGACGCCGTCGTTCGCGCGAACTTGAACAGGTGCGTGTTTTTTACGGAGCGCGACGCTGAAGACGGCGTGTTGAAAGTCAACGCGTTGGAGCGAGAAGCCAACCGCTTGTTTCCCGAAGCGGGTGTCGTCGCGTTGCCTAAACTCGTCGAACAGCTTCCCGAATCGTTTTACGACGGCTTCGATTACGCTTTCGCTTGCCTTGATAATCTCGGCGCACGCTTGCATCTCAACGCTTTCACTTACGGCAAAGTCCCGTTAATCGACGGGGGTACAACGGGTTTTTTGGGCAAAGTGCAGGTAGTCAAGGCGCCTTCGGCGTGTTTGGAGTGCGGTTTGGCGAAGCGCGATTACAAACTGCTTTGGCTCAAATACTCGTGCACGGGCGACGAAATCGATTGGCTGAACCCGAAGATGCCTGCGTTGCCGACTACGACGAGCGTAATCGCGGGAATGCAAGTCGAAGAATTCTTGAAAATGCTTTTCGCGGACACCGCGGGCGCTCCGGAAGAGATGAAGAAAGCTGCAGTGGAGCAGTCGCTCGTAGGGAAGTATTTGCATTACGACGCGTTGCGGCGGGAAGCGCGCGTGTTCGAAGTGCCGAAGCGCGCCACGTGCCCCGTTCACGGTTGAGTTCGAAAATCAGAAAACGTTTTTGAGTTCCTTCACCGCTTCTTCAGAGCGCGCGTCCATCGCGAGCTTCAACTTTTTCCCGCAGCGCACGCACTTGCCTTCGCTTTCGTCCGCGAGAGTTTCAAAGCAGTCTTTGTGGTAAGCGGCTCCGCAGAAGCAGTGGCCGAACTTGGGGTGGCTCGTCGTTCCCCCGATTTTGAACGGCGCCCTGCACAACTCGCAAACCTCGTTTTCGCCGACTCGCAACGCAGCGCCTTTCTCCGCTTTCGCGATTTCGGCTTCAAACGCTTTCTTCAACTCGGCTGGCGTTTTCGCCGACGCGTCGACCTGCATTTCGATTTCCAGTTCTTTTCTCGATTCTTTTGATTCCTTAGCGCTGCCTGTTTTTGGTTTTTGTTTTTGCTGAGCCGGCGGGCAAGCGTTCTTCGGTTGTTGTTGGCGTTGCGGGCCGGCGCAGTTCGGCGCGCCTTTCTTGAACGCGTCTTCGAGATCTAAATCGCTTTTCTTTTCGCTGAGCGAAGCGCTTAACAACGCGCGGTCTTCAGCGAGCGCCTTGTGCAAAGCGTCTTTTTCCTTCTCCTTCTCTTTTTCCGCGGTGCGCTCTTTTTCGCGCGCTTCCTCCTCCGTCTTGAGCAGCGTCTGGCGCGCGTCCCAAACAACGTTGTTCGCCGCGGAAGCCGCTTCAGCGGCTTCGCTTTCCTTTTCCAAGGTTTTCTTGAAGAATGAGGCGAACAAGTCGAAGCCTTTCACGGTGAAGCTGAGGTAGTCGTCGTCGAATTTGCCGCGCACCATCAATCCTTCGTCGCACAAACGCTTTAGCTCGCGTTCGAATTCGTCGGCGTCGACTCGCAGCGAGTCGCGAATGTTTTGCGCGCTGCGTTCGCCGCGCACCACTAGTTTCGCGATGGTCTTGTCGAATTTGGAGGCGACGAATTTTTTTTTACGCGGTTTTCTCATCTTTTTCGGTTTTTGCGCTGCTTCTGAAACGGTTTGCGTAACGCCCGCTTCGTTTGCCGGAACCGCGTCTATTAACGGCGTTAATTTCGCTTCGCGCTTGCGCTTCGGCTTCGCTTGCGTAACCGGCGTTTCAAGCGTCGAATTCTGCAACGGTTCGGGTTCTTCCATTTCGGTTTTTCACTTTTTGGCGATTACGGCGTAACTCGCTTCGCGGATTTCGCTTTTCGAGTTCAATTTGAAAACTTTTTTCTCGTTGTTAACGGGGTCCACGACGATTGCGACGTGGAATTTTTCTGGAAAAAACGCGCGTTGCGCGTTTTCGTCGGCGGCGCTCATGAAACAACCGTAGCCGGGGTGCGCGTGAATCCAACCGACAATGATTTTTCCGTTGTTCTTGCTTTTGCCGAGCGCGCTCGCGATTTCGGCGATTCCTTCGCTTTCGAGCCGCGTCGTCGCGGCGGTGCTGTTGTTTTTTCCCGTGAGATAGTCGGTTACGACTACGAATTCTTGTCCTTCGCAAGTACCCGCTTCGCCCGCGAGCAAACCCATTGCTTCCAACCCGCTTTCAGCGGCGGTTTCGAAGTGTCGTTGGGCTTTGCGGAGCGCGCGTTCGTAAATGTAAGCCTCGAAAACCTGCTTCAACTTTTTTTCACCGTTAATCGGGGTTTCAGCGGAATCCCAACGCGGCTTTGACTTTTCCGAAAAAGCCGAGTTGTTTTTTCTTCGCTTCCTGCTGTTGCGCCCACAGGCGTCGCGCTTCCTCGGCGCGAACTTCGTTGCTCGCTTCGCCCAGCGTCGGCGGCGTCATCGTTATCGGGGTTCCGACGCGCGGGGCAACCGGCATTATGTCGCGGCTGGCTTGTTCTTCGAACGATTCGATTAGGCGCGGTTTCTTCGCTTGCTTGCCTTGTTGCTCTTCTTGGCTTGAAGCGGGTTTCGCGGCCGTTTCAGTAATAGACTTGATTTTCGGCTTGCGTTCCGCAGTCGCAGCGGGTTTCTCGACTTCCACGCGGCTCTCTGGTTCCTCCGTTTCTTCAGTTTCTTCTTCCTCGGTTTCCTCGCTTTCTTTTTCGTCTTCCGCTTGCTCGTCTTCAACTCGCGCTTTTCCCGCAGCTTCTTTCTCGCCCGCGTTTTCCTCGCTTGGCGCTTCCGCGGCGGTTTCCTTCGTTTCTTCTTTTGTTTCTTCTTCAGTTTCTTCTTCCGTTTCCGTCGTTTCTTCCGTTTCTTTTTCTGTTTCTTTTTCTGTTTCTTTTTCTGTTTCTTTTTCCGTTTTTTCTTCTGTTTCTTTTTCCGTTTCCTCTTGCGTGGTTTCCTTTGTTTCTGGCGTCGCTTCTTCCTTGACTTCTTGTTCTTCAGGCAACCCCAACGCTTCCCGCACGAGCTCGTCCTTAATCGGCTTCGACGCGGCTTCAGGGTGCCGCGCTAAGTATTCCGCGCGCTGCGCTTCCCACGCTTCAAGCGTGTCGTCGCTCGTCACGCGCACGATTCGCGGTTTTTTCTCTAACGGTTTTTCAGTCATTAGGCGTTTCCTTTTGGGGTTAAGGCAAACGCATTAATAGCAGTTTCGCTTTCACTATCATCCGCAATTGTTTTTCGAGGTGGTTTTGGTGGTCGAATTCAATATAACCGTTACACAAACTACGAGCGGGAAGGAAGTGGTCGTAGCAGTCGAACCCGACTATACAGTCGGCTCGATTCTTGACGTGCTTACGGAATCGCTGCAGTTGAAGGACCGTTTCGTGCTCGCTTCAACTGACAACAAAGTGTTGAATCCGGACGTGAAGGTAAGCGATGCGGGGCTCACGGAAGGCTCGCGCCTCCTGCTCATGCCCGACCCCACCGGCGGGTAAACGCGTTAGAACGTCACAGAGGGGGAGGTTGTTTTAGTCGAATGCCCATGTTGCCTGAAGCTATTTGGCGGCGCCGCCTCGAAGCCGAGCACGCGGAACTGCTCGCCGCAGGCGAGAAATTCGATTGCCCTGGCGGCAGCAGCAGCGGAAGCGGCGGGGGCAACGGCGATTTCGCGACTTACACCGTCAGCTTGCGCGGGCCCGCGTTGTACAAGAACGGCGGGAAACTAAATCGCCGCGACTCTCACAGCGTGCAAATCGCGTTGAAGCGCGAGTACCCTTACGCGGGCGGAATCGAAGTCGTTTGGTTGACGCCGATTTTTCACCCTAACATTCATCCCGGCGACGGGAAAGTGTGCATTCAGTTGTTGAACGAGTGGAGTGAGTCGCAAAGCGTCTTGAGCCTCGTCAAGGCGTTGCGCCAGCTGCTCGTGCAACCGAACCCGTATAACGCTCTCGACAAGGAAGCGGCGGATTTTTTCGCGGACCGCCCCGAGGACGTGCGGCGCGTTCTCGGGATTGATTTGAAGTCGTTCGAGGCGGCGCCTAAACCGTTGAAACCGAAAATCGTCGGACGCGGCGAGAGCAAACGAGGATCGTGATTTTTTTTGGGTAAACCGCGAGTCGTGAAAGTCAAGGAAAAGCCGTTGGCGGAGCGCGAGCCCCCGCAGGAAAGCGATTTCGAGTTCAAAGAAATTTTCCTGCCGCGATGCAAGAAAAACTAGTTTTCGCGTCCGCGTTTACTTCCGAGCGTTCAAACTTTCCAGTAGCCTTTAGTGCGCAAGAAACGCTTTTGCTCTTCCAGCAAGTCAGCGACGAGCTCGTCTTCAGTCGAGTGAAGGCGTCCGAGAACTCGGCGCGCAGTCGCAGGGCCAACTCCGAACGTTTCAAGCGCCAAGAGCCCTCGCCGTCCGTACGCGGAAACGACGCCTAACGCGGCGTGCCCCTCCCTGTATTTCCTGCGTTCCTCGAAATCCAACTCGCGCCCTTTTTTCTTTTTCTCGATGACTTCTTGGTATTCTTCAAGCGTGAGACGGTTGGAACCGCAGTACGGGCACAACAACGCTTTCTCGGCTTCCTTCACTGTTTTCCCGAACGTTTTCCCGCAGAACGTGCAATACAAGCGAGGGCGTTTTTCGAGCAAGGTTTCCTTGAACGCTTGAACTACTTGACTCGTCGGCTCCGCCGGCGCCATTAATTCGCCGAAAGCTCCGAAGTCGAAGTGTTGCTTCGCGAGCGGCGACCACGTTCCTTTGTCTTCGATTGTTTTAATGCCGTAATCGAACGCGGCAGCCGCGTCTTCGAAACTCAGTTTGTCGAAAAACATTTCCGCGAGCGCTTCGTCGTAAACCGGCGAATCCTTCAACGCTTCCGCTAGCCGGCGTACGCCGATGCCGCGCAACTCGCTTTTCTTAGAGACGACGCCGAACGCTTTCGCCACTCCGAGGAATCGCGTGCGGAAGAGCGAAGTGTTTGGAGCCGCGTTGCGGAGAACCGCTGCCAAGTGTCTTCCGCTGAGTTCGCGTAAATACTGGGCGGCCTTCTTGGCTGCGACCGGTTTCCCGCACTCGAACATGCAGCCGTAAGCGCTCGTCTTCACGCGCACGCCCGCGCCGATTGCCGCGCTGAGGAGCGCGGCGAGGGCGCGGCCAAGCGTTTCGTTGGCTTTCGTCCCGAGGAAGCAGTGCATGCAAACGAGTTCTCGGTTGCTTTCGAAAACTATTTCGTTCGGCCGCGGCGTGAAGAAATCGCTTTGCCGTAACGCAAAGTCCTTCATACGGTCGATTGCGTCTTCGCTGCAAGCGAACTTTTCTTTCAATTCCGAGGGCGCGATTTTCTTTTCCACCGCGCGTTCGAGCAGCGCGGCGACGTCTTCGGTTACGCCGCGCGCAATCGGAATCTCTTCCCCAACCCATTCGGGCACTGCAGCGCTCAAGTCGCGCGTCGGTTCCACGACGACTTCCTGCTCCGCCACGCTTAGAACTTTCCACGCGCGTCCGCGAGCGATGAACGTCGCGCCGTCGCCGAGATACTCCGCGACGAATTCTTCGTCGAGCGTGCCGACCGTCTTTCGCGTCGTCGCGTCCTTGATGAAGAATTTCTTGGTGTCGCGGATGGTGCTCACGTTCTCGTAATAGTACAAGCGCGTTTTCGGCGTGGCGCGCAGCGTTTCACCGTTGAACCAAATGCAGCGGGCATCGTGCAACTGCGTCGCGGCTTTCGCGAGTTCGCCGATTTCAATCGTTTGGAAGGGCGCGGCGCGCCGCACGATTTCGTGCGCTTTCTGGAGAGTGATTTCGCCTTTCAGCGAATCCAGCGTGAGTCCTGCGAGTTGGTGTGCCGCCACGTCGAGCGCGTTCTTGCGGATTTCCAGCGGTTCAAGCAATCCGCGTCTCGCGCGTTCGACGACGACTGCCGCTTCGAAGCAATCGAGCGCGTCTTCCGCGATGACGACGCCTTTCGGAGTCAAGTGTTTGCGGTGGCCGCTGCGTCCCGTGCGCTGGAGAAAGCGCGTGGCTTGCCGCGGGGAAACGAATTGAATGCATAAATCGATTTGTCCGACGTCGATTCCCAGCTCTAGAGAGCTAGTGCAAACGATTGCGCGCAATTTGCTCCCCAGTTTCTTGAACTCGTTTTCGGTTTCAATACGCGTTTCCTTGGAGAGCGAGGAATGGTGGACTGCGATGACGTCTTTCATTGCTAGCGATTCGAAGAGCATCGCGCTCAACGATTCCGCGACGTAACGAGTGTTGACGAACAAAAGCGTGCGATTGTGGGATTCGATGAGTTGCTTTATTCTCTCGAGTTTCGCCTTGTTTTCGGGCGCGAGCCCGATTCCTTCGAACTCGCTCGTTTTCGGGGTGCGCGGGCACTCGACCGCCGCGTCGATTTTGCGTTCGAGCCCGCTTTTGACGACGACCGCGTCGGCCGCGAGGAAACGCGCGACTTCTTCCTCGTTGCCTACGGTCGCGCTTAACCCTATGACTTGGAACGCGTTGGGCTTGGTTTTCTCGCGCAAGCGTTCGAGTCCGAGGCTTAATTGAATGCCTCGTTTGCTGTCGGCGAGCTCGTGCACTTCGTCTACGACTACGAACCGCACGTTCACGAGCGATTCACTGAGAATCGGGGCGACGAGCATGCTTTGAAGCGTTTCCGGAGTCGTCACGAAAATCTCGGCGGGCTTGTCGCGCTGCTTCCTGCGTTCCGTCTGCGTCGTGTCGCCGTGGCGGACGGTAATGCTTATGCCGAGCAATGCGCACCAAGACTCCAAGCGGGAAAGCATGTCCCTGTTCAGCGCCCTAAGCGGCGTGATGTACAGCGCTTTGATGCCTTGTTTTTGCGGGAGACCTTCACTCGCGTCTGCAGCGCGTTTGGTTTCTTCTTCGTGCAAGTCAAGAATCTTTGAGAGAATCGGAAGAAAACTCACTTCGCTTTTACCGAATCCCGTCGGGGCTATGGCTAGAACGTTTTTGCCTGCGAGAATTAGGGGAATGGCTTTTTCCTGGATTTCCGTCCACTCGGTAAAGCCTTTCGCTTTCGCGACGCGCGTTACTTCTGGACGCAATTGAGCCATGGCTTTAAGAAAACGCTGCGCGCGGCTTTATTGTTTTCGCAGGAGCGCTGCCGGTGAACCGTCGTTCTTCAAGCCCTGCCGGCCGCTTGCCTCAAACGGCCTTCGAGGAGTTGAAGCGTGTACCGGTTTGGGCTGGCTTCAAACAAGTATCTTGCGGTTTCCAAAGGAACCGTGGCTTCGACTCGCGTATCGTCTAGTGGCGCGACTTGCGTGACGATGTCTTTCACTTCAGGGTGTAATACGTCGTGCGCCAGTTCTAACCGCCATGCGAGATTGGTTTCATCGTGTTGCGCGGTAAAACCCGCGGTTTCCAACGCGTCGCGCACTCGTTCGAGGAGTCGCGCGCGCATTTCACCGCCTTTCTCAACGCCGAGTCCGCTGATGCGCAATTCGAGCGTCGCGTGAGTGCGCGTTAAGGCGAACGTCGACTTAACAAAACCTTTTTTGGTCAGTGCCGACGCCGCGAGTTTTCCAGCCAGCTGGTCTCTGGCTGCGTTTCTCGCGGTTAATCTAGCGTGAGTGCGCAGTGAAACCGGTAGCTTCGGCGCATAGGTTGTTCGAACCGGTTCGCCCAAGACATAACCGAGTTTCAATTCGTTAGCTGTTTTTACCACTACGCCCATTGCTTTGTATTGCGCAATAGTTGCGGGTGTACGCTTAAACATGCTACCACCAACATTAATTTGCGTTCGTCGACTTTAAAGCAAGCGCGGTGCCGGTGAAGCAGGTTATTGTTGTAGTTCGAGACCGAGCGCCACTTTCATCTTAATGATTTCGGCTGGCGTGATTTTTTCTTCCGGTTTTCGGGCCACTATCTCCGTTATTTCCGGATTGGGCACGTATTTATCAACCTTCAGAACGTCAAGCAAATCTCTTACTTTCTGGTGTATTTGATCGTTGTTTGCAACCTTTATAGTTACTTTATGCCGTCCGCCGTGGTCAAAAACGGGTTTGCCTCTCAATAAGTCGGCACTGGGGGTTTCGGCCAAATCCAAGTCGAATGAAATACCAGTCCGTCCCATCGTAACACTCGAGTTGTGGCCTTTGCCCATGAGTTTCATTAAGTCTCTGACGTTTTCCATAGTGTTCACCTGCTTTAACCTGTGATACCCTTCTATTGCTTTAAACCACTATTTAAAATTGTTGGGCGCGAAAATTCGTTCGTGAAATCAAGTAAAATGCTTTTGTTGTTCGAATTGTGCCGCCGCGGCGGCCGAAGCGCGCCAGTCAAAACGACGACGATTGAGCTCGCAGCCGAGCTGCGCGTCCCGCAACAGACGGTTTCGCGTTGGCTCGCGGAACTCGAACGCGAAAAGTTGATTCAACGCGAAGGAAAGAAACTAAGGTTGTCGAAACGAGCGTGCGCGGAAATCGAGGCGCTCGCTAAAGCGCTCGCGGCGCTGCCGCCTCGCGTTGAAAAAAAGAAACTGATTTTGCGGGGCGTAGTCGTGCGCGGCTTGGGCGAAGGCGCGAAATTCATTTCGATTCCTGGCTACTCGCGGCAATTGCGTGCTGCGCTCGGCTGGAA
>CAZOKY010000009.1:0-24761 GCA_964580705.1 Microcaldota archaeon
ACGCAACGTTTTTGTGGAACGCCGCGTGCTCTGACGGCACTCAAACGAATTCGAGTGCGGCGAACCGAACTGTTTATGTGGACGCTACGCCTCCAGTCGTTTCGTCGAATTCGCCTGCAGACAACCTTAATTCCTCGAACCAAACGATTGTCTTCAACGGGACTGCGAGCGACAACCGTCAACTCGCTAACGTCTCGCTTTACGCGAATTTTACTGGGGTTTGGGGTGTTAACGCGACGAATTCGACTCCAACCAACAATTCGCCTGTGACGTTCTCGCGTTCGTTGAGCAACTGGCAATTCGTTTGGAGTTTTCAAGCTTGCGACGCAGCCGGCAACTGCGTTTTCTCGGCGAACCGCTCGCTACTCGTCGACGCGACTCCGCCGAGCGCGGTTGCCTACGTTTCGCCGACTCCCGCGAACGGTTCGTGGCGCAACTATAATTATTCTTTCGTGAACGCGACGTTTACTGAAACGAACCCTGACTCGTGTTTGTTGAATTACGTTTACCCCAACAGCACGAACGTGAACTTTACGATGACGCGCAGCGGAACGAACTGTTGGTTCAACGTTTCCTCGCAGCCTGACGGTCAAGCGAATTTCACTGTTTACGTTAATGATTCCGCCGGCAACTGGGGTTCAAACACGACGTATTATCGTTTCTTCGTTGACACAGTTCGTCCTACGGGCGTCGCTTACGTTTCACCTACGCCAGCCAACGGTTCGTGGCGCAACTATAATTATTCTTTCGTTAACGTGACGTTTACGGAGTTGAATTCGGATTCGTGCGTTCTTGACTATGTTTACCCGAACTCGACGGAACGAAACTTGACGATGACGCGTTCGGGAACTAATTGCTGGTTTAACGTTACGTCGCAGTCTGACGGGCAAGCCAATTTCACCGTGTACGTTAATGACTCCGCTGGAAATTGGGGTTCTAACGCGACGTATTATCATTTTTTTGTTGACACGGTTGCGCCCAGCGTCGCGCTTGCTTTACCTGCCGACGGGAATTACTCCAAGACTTCAACCGTCGCGTTCTTCTTTACTGCTTCCTCCGCTTTAAGTCCGACCCTCAACTGCTCGCTCTACTTGAATTCAACGTGGAACGCGACGAATTCCAGCGTCTACAACGGCGTGCAAACGAATTTTACGGTTTCGGGGTTGAGTAACGGGAACAGGACTTGGAACGTTTCGTGCTTCGACCTCGCAGGAAATTGGGCGTCGAGCGCGAACCGCTCGGTTTTCGTCGACACGGTCGCGCCTAGCGGCGTTGCTTACGTTGACCCGACTCCGTTGAACGATTCCTACCGCGGCGTAAACTACTCGTTCATTAACGTGACGTTTACGGAAGCGAATCCGGATTCTTGCTTGCTTGACTACGTTTACCCGAACTCGACGGAACGAAACTTTACGATGACGCACAGCGGAACGAATTGCTTCTTCAACGTGACGAGCCAGCCTGATGGGGAAGCGAATTTCACGGTTTACGTCAACGATTCCGCTGGCAACTGGGGGCGCAACGCGAGTTACTATCGTTTCTTCATTGACTTGCAGCGCCCGATTTACTCTGCGTTGAACGAGTCGCCCGCGAACGAGAGCGCGTACTCGCTGGACGCGGCCTACGAGTTTAACTGCACGTGGACGAGCGCGGGTTCACCGATTGACGTCGTATTGCTGGATTTGAATGGGACGAACCACACGGTTTCAACGCACGCAGGCGGCGAGTATTATTTTGATGCGGGGACGCTTGCTGCCGGGAATTACTCGTTGACGTGGTACGCCAACAACTCGGCAGGCAACGCGGCAGCCGCGCCGTTGCGGACTTACGCGGTAAACAAGACTTCGCCTGTTTTGCGTTTGTTTTTGAATGGTTGGGAAGCTAACGTCAGCATCGTCGTGGACGAGTCGGTCAACGCGACTGCGGTTGCGAGCGCCGGCGGAGGCAGCGGTTTTGGCGAGGGCATCGTCGAGGTTTTGCGTGAATCAGTCGTCTTGAATTCCAGTAACGCTACCAACAACTCGTTCGTTTACTTTGTTTCGACTGAAAGCGTTTCCGGAACCTTTTATTATTACGCTCGATTCAACGAAACCCAGAATTATTCTTCAGCTTTGGTTTCCCGTTACGTAGCAGTCGACAATCGGCGTGTTGGCGGCGGCGCTCCGGCTCAGGTTTGCGGTCCTTGCGTTAAGGACGGCGTTTGCCGGTCGTGCTGTGGTTCCAGCGACTCCGACTGCGTGGTTGTAACGCCTTACCCGACTTTGACGCCGACGCCGTCTCCCACGATTCGCGTCACGCCGACTCCGAAGCCGACGGTTGAATCGTCTCCTTCAGTCGAACCGACGGACTCGATTTGGACGCAGTTTCCCGCCACCAAGGACGGCGCGAGGCAAGCGATTTCCACGATTTCTGAATTGATTAAAATCGCTGAGTCGCAGAACAAGAACGTCGAGGAAGCGAAGCGCTTGCTTGATTTGGCGAAGCGGGCTGCGGACGCAGGCGATTTCGCTGCGGCTGCTGATTACGCGAATCGCGCGCAAGAATTGTTGAGGCAGCAAGGAGTAGTGAAGAAAGGCGGGTTCAGTATCGGTGGCTTTGATTGGTTCGTCGTTTTGCTCGCCGCGTGCTTGATTGTTTTGGCTGGCGGCGCTTACTGGTTTTACTACCGCAAGCGCGGCTAGCGTGCGTGAGCGGCGTGCAGCCTTCAAAAACGCTTTTATTAAACACGAGCGTTAAGGCTTTAGGGGGTGGGGTCGAACGGTGAAACGCTTTACTAGCGAGACTAACCAGTGTTCTTCGCTGTTTTCTTCGTTTTCATCCCCGCTTTTTTTCGCGTTTCTTTTCTCGTTTTCCTTACTGTTCTTACTGTTTTTCCTTGCCGCGCCCGTTAATGCCGCTGACTCCGGCGCTGCAGTCGATTCAGGCGTCGACGTAGCCGCGTTCGCCTTCAAAATACAACCGCGTTCCGCCCCGCCCCTCGCCTACTTTTTCTCCAGCGCGTCCTGCGCTGGCTTCACGCAACAAGAATTGACGCTTCCGGCCGCGCTTTCTGAAACAAAAGATTTCGCGAAAACCGCGGATTACGCGCGACAAGCCCAACTCGCCATGGATTCAGCGGCGTCGTACGGCCGCCTGCAAAAAGTGCTCGGCAACGCCGTTTTGTACGGCGGAAGCGGCTTGGCGGTTTACGCTTACTCTTCATTCCGCTGCTTCGAAGACGGAGTGCGAGCGCTCTCGCTCGCCGATGACGCTGGCCGCGAAGCCTTGCGCGCGGCAGGCGCCAACGCGGAGGCGCTGCAGAAAATGGCTGGCGACGATTACTACGGCGCCGCGGCAGGCGCGCTGCGCGAAGTAAAGGAAGTCGGCGTCGACGTGAACTCGGGCGCAACCGAAGGCGCCGCCTTCGGCAAGTGGGTTAACCGTGCGGCGAACGAAAACGAGGCGGCGTGGAAGCAAATCGCGGCGGGAACGGCGTCGAGCGCTACCGTTTTCGCGGCGGTGAAGCTGCTCATAAACGAAAACCAGTTTTTGGGCGAAGCGCTTGCCTTCAACAGCCGCGTGACCGCCGCAGTCGCCTCGCTCGAAAGCGAAGTCGCTTCGTTGGAGCGCGAGGAAAGCGATGCGGAGTGGCGCGAGCGCAACGCGTTGGAAACGCTTGACGGAGAAAAATTGTGGCTCGTCGGCGAAAACGCTTTCCAGCTGGTTGGTTCCGGCGCGACGCTTTCGTCTCAGTACGCTTTGGCTTCGTTTGAAGACGATTTGAATTTTTTGCGTGAAGGAATCGCTGAGGCGCAGCGCGAGCAAAAACAGTGTTCGTCCGGGCGAAGCGCGAAGGCTTTGCATTGGGCTAGTGATTGCGTGAAACTGCTTCGCGACGCCGCCGCGCGTTTGGACGCGGCGGCGCTTACTGCGCGCGGCGTGGATTCGCGTTCGCGCGAGTTGGAGGCACGTTTGCGCGAGCGCGTTCTAGACGAACAGGAAAAGACGAGGGCCGCCATCGACGCGGTGCGCGACGCAAATCCTTTTGCAGCAGCTGCTGCTGCCGACTCGTTGGAAAAGAATTACGATTCGTTGGCGCAGGCGTTGGAGACTCGCGGCGAACGCATTTCCTTTTATTTGCGGGAGATAACGTTGCTTCGGGATTTGCAGTCGGCGGCGCAGGCGTCGCCTTTCGCGCGCGAGGAAAAAACGGCGTTGTTGGCGCGTTTGACGAATTTCAAGAAAATGATTTCGCGCGCGGAAGCTGACGGGTTGGACGTCGAGTTCGAGAAACGCGAGTCCGCCGCAGTCGAAGCCGCGGTGCAGAAGCTTGATGAGAGCGCGAAGAGCACGGCGTCGCTGATTGTCTTGAAGGAAAACGTCGCGCGGCTCGAGGAAGGGGTTTTAGCGCAAGCGACTGCGCACTACTCTGAAGTTTTGACGTTGGAGCGCGAGAAAATCGCTGGCGTTTACCAGGCGTTGACTGAAAAACAAAAAGTTTTGTTCGATTCGTACGAGCGTTTCTTCGACGCGTTCGACAATTTGCGCGTTCGCGAAGCGCTTGGTTCGTTAAAGAAAACGCGGGAGGATTACGATTCGCTGCTCGAGTACGCGGAACTGCGTTTGCCCGAATTGTTGAAGAAGAATCTTGAGGACGGCGCGACGGTTTTCTCGCGCGTAAGCGATGCTCGGCTGGGAGCGAAAGCGTTGGTGCGAACGCGAGTGGAACTCGAGAACCGCCTCCCATTTTCTTACGACTTGCAGCTCCTCATTTCGATTCCGGAGATTGCCGGCGCGCTTCAAGCGCACGATTACTCCGTCGTTTTAAAAAGCGTTGAAGTCGAAGCTTCGCCGAACGGGCTTTACTTGTCGAGCGTCGCGGAAAACGGGAAATACTTTTTCGAGTTCGAACGCGATGAACAGTTAACGCGCGAGACTGCGCGAAGCGACGAAACCGTTTACGCTACGCGCACGAAAGCAGTCAAGCGTTCGACAATCCGGTTCGACGCGTCGCGCGACGCGCTCGTCGTAGTCCCGCTCTCACTGCCTTTCCTTGCATCGCTTTCAGGCGTTTCTTCGTTGCGCAACATCGTAGAAACCGTTCAATCTAGCTCCGCCGTCGGCTCGAGTTTCGCCGCAGTAATCGAAGCGTTGGACGGAACGAACTCGGTCGAGTTCGAGTACGAAATCGATTCGCCCGTCAGCGTAAGCGAAACGCGTTCGTTCGGCTCTGCTTCGGGCGCGGGTTCCGGCGCGCAGCGTTTCGACTTGACTTTCGTTTCGATTGCAACGTTGGAGAACGTGGCGCTTGATTTTCACGCGCAAACCGGCTGCAGCCCGAAAAGCGTGGTAATCGACGATTCCGGTTCTTCGCTTGACGGCGAATACAAGATTTTAGGCGATTCCGTCGCCGTATCGTTCAAAGCCAAAGCGATGCAAGTAGGCATGCCTTACGCGGCGGCAGTCGTTGTAACGTGCGATTCGCTGGAAACCGCTTATCGGGAAAAACTCGCTTCAATCCAACAACTCGCCTCGAAAGCCGAGTTAAGCCTGCAAATGCGGTTGCAAGCGCAAGACTCGATTCGAGCCGCGCAACAAACTGCTGACGGAGGCGATTACGGGAAAGCGCTCGACAAGCTTTACGACGCGGAAGCAGTCATCGTTGCAGAACAAGAACGCGGCGCAAGCGAAACAGCGGCGAGAGCCGACTACGCGGCGAAGGAAGCAAGCGTCTCAACCTTGATTTCCGAAGCGGAAACCGCTTCCATCGCGCTAGCGGCGAAAGGATTCGCGAAAGAAAGCGCTGAAGCGGCTGCCGCCGCTCAGTCGGCGCGCTCGTTCGTCGCCGCTGCGCGTTCCCTGGCGGGGAACGGGAACGCGGCGCAAGCCTTGAACAAACTCGCGCTCGCGGAAGACGAGTTGCGTTCGAAATCCAGCAACGCGGCACGCGCGGAAATCGCCGCGCTTTCAGCGCTGTGCGCCGTAGCGCCGAACGATTGCGGCGCGGGCGCGTGGAGCGCGCTCGAACTCGCGAGCGCTCTCGCAGCCGCAGGCGATTTCGTGGGCGCGTTTTCAGCGCTTGGAGAAGCGAGAACTTCTGTCGAGGCGGCGGCGTCGAGTCGCGAGAGCGGTTTTGAAGCGAAGAAAAGCTTGATTTCCAATTACGCTGAGTTGCGCGACTCGTTCGATTCCGCGTCGCAAGCGTTCAACGACGCGTTCGACGTTCCCGACGATTACCAGCGAGAGCGCTCGCGTTCGTTAGACTACCAGGAAGGCGTTCTCGCGCAGAAAGACGGTTTGAAGCGTTCCACCGCTTTGGCTGCGGTTTGGACCGCGCTTGAAACTAACGATTCGAAAAAGTTTTCCGGTTACTCGGTTGCGTTCGTCAACGATTCCGCCGCGAAGTTGTCGGAAGACGCTTTGACGCTTCGCGAGAAGACGAGTCTCATCAAGGCGAACGCGGAATCTGCTCTCGCGGGCGCGGAAGCGAGGCAGAAGCAGTTCGGGGACGAGACGACGCACAACGCGATTGACGTGGCGAGCGGCGCTTTTGACGCCGGCAACTTTTTCACTGCGTGGGTTGTGGCTGACGCGGTTAACGCCGGTTTTTCGGGTTTCGGCGCGGGCAACACGGCCGCGGTCGCGTCGGGTCAAGGTATTCTTGATGCGGGCGGTGATTCCGGCAGGTGGTTTCTCGGACTCGTCGGAGTCGTCGTGCTCGCCGCGTTGGTTTACTTCCTGGTTTTAAAGCAAAACCGCGTTAGGCACCGAGGATTGTGACTGAAACAGTGATTTGCAGTGAAGGATAAACCGCAAAATCTTCCGTCTAGACGCGAGTGTCTCGCATTGCTGTGCGAGGCGCGCGTTTGGCCGAACATTATCGCGCACTCGCTCGTCGTTGAACGCTTTGCTTTGCGTTTGGCTAAAAAAATCAATAAAAACGGCTGTAAAGTGGACTTGGCTTTGGTTTCGTGCGGTGCGTTGCTTCACGATTTTGACAAGGCGGAGTGCCTCGAGTGCGGACGCGACTCGCGAGGAAAATTCAAGGTTCGCCACGGCTTCAGGGCTCACGAGCTTTTAGTGAAGCGAGGCGTTCGGTTCAAGAAAATAGCGTTGATTGCGCGGCGCCACGTCCTCGAAAGCGTGTTCGGCAAAGACGCGCCGAAAACAATCGAGGAGAAAATCGTTTTCTACGCGGACAAGCGGGTTACGGGAACGAAATTCGTTTCCCTGCGCGCGCGCCTCGCTTACATCATGCGGCGTTACGGAGTCGACGCCGCCGCGCGGCGGCAAATTGCGGCGTGCGAAGCGGGCGCGCGTCGCGTGGAAAAGGAATTGCAGTCGTTGGCTGGCGGGAAGATTTAAAAACCCTCGACAGTTAACGCGTTCGAGTTGTTTCGATTAATTTTTTTAAGGGTGGTGTTTTGTGGGCGATTACGATAAGATAATCAACGAAGAGGAGGAATACGAGGCGGAGGACGCCGACGACTTGAAGGAACAGGAGAACGCGAAAGAGTTTGAAGACGTTCAAGGGGAAAACACTGCGGCGCGGGAAATGCAAGGAAAGGAAAGAGAAGAAGAGAATGAGGGAGAGGAAGTCGAAGGAAGATTAACCATCACTTACTCCAAAAAGAAAAAACTTAGCGTTAAGAAAACGAAGAAAACGAAGAACGCCAAGAAAACAAAAAAAGTCAAGAAAACGAAAAAAGCGAAGAAGAAAAAACCCGCGAAGCGCGGTAAGCGAAAAAGATAGTTGCGAACCAGCGAGCTGAAGCGGAATCAAATTGATTTTCGGTAAATGGACGAAACTAGGCTTGTCTTTCCTGGCTTTAGCGGTCGGGCTTGCTTGCACCGCGTTTTTTTTACTAGGCTTTTCGATTTTTGACTTCAGTTTCGACGAATCCGTCGGCGTTTCGAATATCAACGGAGTCTTCGTGCGAATTCTCGAGATAGCCGAGCAAACGCTAATACTCGCACTGCTTTTCTTAGCTGCGTGGAGCGCTTTCTTGTTCGCTCTTGACTTGGTTCGTTCGACGAAAAACAACGGCGCTCCCAAGTTCAGCAAAAACGCGTTGCTTCTAGCCGGCTCGGTTTTCGCTGTTGTTTTCCTTGTAGGGTTCGTTCACGCATTGCTGGACGCGTCTCACTGGGGCGGCTACTGTTTTGGTTTTGATTGCAACGCCTTAAGCGAATTGAAGCAGCTGGCTTTCGATTTCTTCTTCGTGTTCCTCGGCTTGATTGCGGCTAAACTGTTGTTTAACGCGGCTTTCAACTTGAAGCCGCGCCAGCACGCGACCCCGGAAATCTTGACTGAAAAGTTTTTCCTGAAAATGGTTGCCGCGCTTGTGGTTGCGTTTCTTGTTCTGGCGGCGTTCATGCTGATTCAAACCGAACTGGAAAACCGCGTGCGCGCCGATTTCGAGAAGGAATTCACGAAAATTGTTTGCCCGGACGGGCAAATCGTTTACGACGTGACCGATTGTCCTTACTTAGTGGCGCAACCCGCTCCCGCGCTTAAAGCGACTTTTGACAAGTGCGTTCTATTGGATCCGATTTACGACGGTTACAGCCGCGCTTGCGTTTATTTTAAAGTCGTTAACGAGGGAAGCGTTTCCACGCGAGTTCCGGCGTCCCTGTTTTTTTCAGCGTCTAACGGACATGAGATTCATTCAATTACATTAAAAAAATCTTTTACTGAAGGAGAAGAACTGGTTAACGAATACGACGGCCCGCTGTTTTTCTGTGTTCGAACTATTTTTAATGGAGGAAGCCCTGAAGGCGATTCCGTTTTCCTATACCCCATTTTCCTAGCTTACACCGAATCTACGGTCCCTCTTTACTATAAAGAAGACCCCCCGCAAAAAGTTTTTTCAGAAAAGGCGCTTGTTTTGTTTGAAGCGCCTTTCTCGAGTTTAAACTGCGTGCCAGCTACGTAAACTTTTTCACAATCTTATTTCGAATGCAGTCGCAGGCACTTGCAACCCGTACGCGGAAAGAACGCGCGGGTGGATTTCTCCCACGAAACCGATTTCCTTGTTGCCGCTCACGACTCGCGCCGCGCGTCCCTCAATGAATTGCCTGGCGGCGGAACCGCTCGCGTTGCTTCCACCGCTGGCGTTGCTCGCGCGCTCGAAGAAAACGTCTCTCCCGATTGCTTTCGCGAGAATCGTCAACGCCGTAGCGGCTTCGCTGAAACTAGCGTACGCGTGCGCGCTCACGGCGCACGCCTTCAGCGTAGTGCGCGAGCGCGCGTCGCTCGCCGCATCGCGCTCGATTGTCTCGCCTACTTCGAACAAGCGTTGAGGATAGGAGCGGTGCGTGTTCTCGCTTAAAACCTCGAGGACTCCGGGAAGCAGCGTTGCGCGCAGCGCGCTGTATTCTTTGCTAACGGGATTCCGGATTTTGATGACGCGTTCAAGCGCTTCGGCTCTCGCGGCTTTGGCTTCGCTCGTGAGAATGAATCCCGCGAATTCTATGAATCCCGCGCCTGCGAGGCAGTCGCGCGCCTTGTCGCTTAACTCGGTGAGCGCGTTGACGGAGCCGCGGGTGAAGACGCGCGGCTTGAGCGGCGCGAAGGCGTTGTAGCCGTAGCCTAGCGCGACTTCTTCGATGAGGTCGGCTGCGTGCAGGAAGTCGGCGCGGTAACGCGGAATGAATGCGGCGACGCTTCTGCCGCCAGCGTCTTCAGCGTCAATGCGTTGTTTCGCGAGGCAGTTCACGATTTCTTTTTTCGTTAATTCCAGTCCAAGCGTTTTGTTGCAGTCGCGAGCATCGAGAATCATTTTTTCGGGGCGGCAGTCGGGGCAAACGAGTTTCGCGCCCTTGCTGTGAACGGTGACGCTTTCGATGCGGGCGCCGTCGTCAGCGTAATTCTGGCACAAAATGTTGAGCGCGACGTTGCACGCGTCGAAATCCGTTCCCGTAACGTCGAGGAACAAATCGTTAGTAACGTCGGTGACTGTCGTCATCGTTCCGTTGATTATGGGCGGGAAGGAAACGACTGCGCCGTTGTCGTCCGTGATAACCGGGTAACGCGAGAATCCTTGCAGCGTCCAAGCGTACTCTTTTCCTTTCGGGTGGTCCCGCAGAATCTCGTCTAGGTTCATTTGGTAGTCGCATCCGAGCGGCGTGAACGAGAGTTCGCGCCCCGAGTAAGCCGCGTAACGCAGCGGGAATTTGATTGCTTTCGCGTCGTGAATTCCAATCGCGACTTTCCTTCGGCGGCGGCCGTGCGTCAACGTCAGCTTTTCCTGGACTTGCATGAGTTCCGCGACGTCCGCGTCGCGTAACGTCAAGCCGCGGGCGAGGGCGCAAACGATGACTGGCCTGACGGCGAGCACGTTGTCGTCGACGACGACTTCGTTCTTCGTAGCGTGCAAACCGAGTTTCGGCGCGCCGAGCTCGCGGCAGCGGAAGCCGTTGATGGCGCGCGCGATTCCTTGCCTGCACAGCAAATCAGGGCGGTCGCCCGTGACTTCCACCGTTATTTCGTCTCCTTCGATAGAATCGACTTCCGCTTTCACTAGCGGCAACGCTTCCAGTATCGCCGCCTCGTTCCAACGAGTGCGCTCCTTCAAATAATTCAAACTGACTTTAAGCAAAACCATTTCTTCATCACGAGTGTCCCAATTCGTCTAAACGAGATATTGCAACTGCAACGAGTTGTTTTATTTCATCTGGGCGTAAACGGATCTGCGTGGTTTCGTCGATTACGCCGAGTTCGTGCTCTATTTGCGCTTCCAGAGCGTCCTCGTCTTTCAAATGCGCGTTTCTCGCAGCGATTTCAGCGCGCAGTTTCTGCACTTTTTCTCGATCGAAGTCGAAAGCGCCCAGCAAACACCTCCACTCTTCTTCGTCTCCGCGGACTCTACGCTTATTATTCAAAATATGCCGCAAAACGCCGCTTCTGACTGTCCAATTCTGTTCTGGAAGAATTTCTTTAACTCGATTCCGCGCCCAGTGAATATAACCCGTTTTCGGTTGTTCTTTTGGAGGCGTCAAACCTGTTTTCAGTTGTTCTTCTGGGGGCGTCCCGCCTTTTTTCGGTTTAAAGTAAGCCATTTTAATTACCACTTTTGTTTCAGGAAATCAATGTTGTGCGAGAAGAGTTCACGAATATCCGTTATTCCCAGCTTCAGCATCGCCAGGCGGTCCACGCCGAGCCCCCACGCGAGAACCGGCACGTCGACTTGAAGAGCGGAAAGCATTTCCGGGCGGAACATTCCCGCTCCGCCGACTTCCATCCAACCCCGCTCAGGCATGCGCGCGTAAAGAGCAACGCTCGGCTCCGTAAAAGGGTAATACGACGGAATAAAACGCGCTTCCTCCGCCCCAAAAATGTCGGTAGCGAAATCCTTGAGATAACCAAGGAGGTCGCGGAAATTCATTTCCTTGTCGCAAACGATTCCCTCACACTGATTAAACTCCATCAAGTGCTTCCAATCAATCGCTTCAGGACGAAAAACGCGTCCGATGCAAAACATTCGCAGCGGCGGCTTGATGCCGCGCGCGAGAACGCGAGCGCTCACGCTCGTAGTCTGCGAACGCATGACTAGCCGCATCGCGATTTCCGGGTCCCACTGATACCGCCAGCCTTTGCTGCCTTCAAGCCCCGTCTCGTGCGCTTTGCGCACGCGCTCGCGCAACGCGTCGTCGAGTATTTCGCCGCGCGCCGGGTCTTCAAGTTGAAAAACGTCGTGGATTTCTCTCGCGGGGTGGTCTTGCGCCATGAACAACGCGTCCATATTCCAGAACTCTAATTCAACAAGAGGGCCGTGTTCTTCGCGGAAGCCCATGCCTACAAGTTTTTCTTTCACGCGCCTGAGCAGTTCCAAGTAAGCGTGTTTTTTGCCGAATGCGGCGGCTTCGAGCGGGACGGCTGCGGTCGCAGGATCGTACTCGCGAAAGCGTTTTCCTTTCCAAGAACCGTCGCGCAGCATTTGAGGCGTCAAGCGGTTCGCCTCGCCAGTTTCCGGCGCAGCCAACGCCTTGACTCCGTCGGCTGTTATCGCCACGAAAACGGTTTTTTCTTCGGTGACGGCCACGAGCTTGCGTTTTTTTAAAATTTCGATTTCCTTTAATTCGGTTGGTCGCAACGCCTTTAATTCAGTCTTCGAACCCCTCAGTTTTTCGATTTCCTTTTCCGTCGGCGTCTCGCCTGCCGCAAGCGGCTTCAAAATAGTTTTTCCTTCTTTTTTTTCTATGGAAGCGAGCTTGTCGCGCACGAGCCACTGCAACGCGATTCCCTTCTCCGCGTCGCTCAAACCAGCGATTCGGCTGGCGTCATCAAGTTCCATTCCTTCCTTCGGCGCTGACCGGCTCAACGTCTTGCGCAAACGCCGTTCAGGCGTGCCTTCCGTCGCGTACGCAACGCCTTCCTCCGTGAGTTCAACGAATTCGCGGCTCTCGCGTTGCACGCGAACGAGTTTTTCCTTTTCGAGGCCGACAAGGCAGCTCATGAGGGAAGCCAGCGGCACTCCGCTAGCGCCGCTGAGCTCGGACGCGTCGATTGCTTCGGCTGCCGCTTCGGCGCCGCCTTCTTTTTCGCCGCGCTGCCGCTTGTGCGGCAACGCCTTCAATATTTTTTCTTCAGTTTCATTCACTCTTATTTACCCGTGTTATTTGCCCGTGTTATTTGCCTGTGTTCTGAAGTAAACGCAAACGTATTTTAACTTGTTTTTGTTTAATAAGACGCCCCTTTTTTTCTGTAAATCGGGAGTGATGTTTTCAAATGCCTAAGCAAATGCCTGCGCCAACGCCTGCGCCAACGCCCGTGCCGACGCCTGCGCGCAAAGAAACCAAGCGAATAGACCGAATCGACATCGTCGTCAAGCCGCAGCAAGGCGCGAAAACCGGCGGTTGGCGAGTAAACAAGCCAGTCGTAGACGAAGCGAAGTGCATCGCTTGCGGAACGTGCGAACGCGTGTGCCCTGACGCGTCAATAGTTGTGGCGCCGAACGCTTCGGGAAAACGCGCGGCGCGAGTGGATTACGATTACTGCAAGGGATGCGGCATTTGCGCGAACGAGTGCCCCGTCAAATGCATTAAGATGGTTGAAGAAAAATAAAGGAAAAAGGAAAGAAAAAAGAAAAAGGAAAATAATTCGCGGAGTGAACTTGAAAATGGTTAGGCAGACTATTGAGGGAAACATCGCCGTTGCAGAGACGGCGGCGCGCTGCAACGCGCGCGTCATACCTGCTTACCCGATTTCTCCGAGCACGCACATTCCCGAACGCTTGAGCCAACTGCAAGTCGAATACGGTTTCGACTTCATTCCCGTTGAAGGCGAGCACAGCGCGATGAGCGCGGCAATAGGCGCTAGCGCCGCAGGCGCGCGCACTTTCACCGCCACGTCTTCGCAAGGCTTGCTTTACATGCACGAAGTTTTGCACAACGCGAGCGGAATGCGTTTGCCGATTGTTATGGCGGTGGCGAACCGTTCGATCGGCGCGCCGTTGAATATTTGGAACGATTGGATGGATTCTTTCACGCAACGCGACACGGGTTGGATGCAGTTTTACGCTAAAAACAACCAGGAAATCGTTGATCTCGTCGTGCAGTCGTTCAAAATCGCCGAAGCGACGGAGTTCCCCGTAATGGCTTGCTTCGACGGATTCGTGTTGACGCACGAAGTTTCGCCCGTCGACATTCCGACGCGCGAAGAAATCGACGCGTACTTGCCTGCGTTCAAGCCGAAGCACTCGCTCGACGTGCGCAACCCCGAAACTTTCGGCGCCTACGCCGCGCCCGACTCGTACCAGGAAATCAAGCTCCAACAGCAAAACGAAATGAACGCGGCGTTGCCGGCAATCGAACGCGCGGCAACGGATTTCGAACGCGCGTTCGGCGGCCGCAAGCAATACGCGTTGTACGAGGATTACGGCGGTTACGCCGCAGCCGGCGCGCGCACCGTATTCTTTACTCTCGGCTCGCTCGCGGAAACAACTGAAGTAGCAGTCGACGCCTTGCGCAAACGAGGCGAGAGCGTGGGGCTCGTGCGCTTGCGTTGCTTGAGGCCGTTTCCGAAGGAAGCACTCGTGCGAGCGTTTTCGAAGGCGGAACGCGTCATAATCGTCGAAAAAGACGTTTCGCTTGGTTTTGAAGGGATTCTCGCGAGCGAACTCAAAGCCGCGTTCTACGGCTCGAGCGTCGCCCCGAAAATAACGGCGGTAGTCAACGGTTTGGGCGGCCGCGAAGTCACGGTGCGCGACGTGACCGCATTGTACGAGAAAAACAAGCAAGCGGGGTAAGCAGGTCAAGCCCGCGCTTTATTTTATTTTCTTATTTTTTTATTTCGCGTTTTTTGCCCGCCGGTTTTTGAGCCGCCCGAAAGAATTCACAGTTCCCGCACTTTTCAATCAAGTCTTTAGGCCGCCAGGAACGCGTTTCAATCAAGCTTATTTCCGAGTGCACGTAACCCCGCAAGACGAACAGCAACGCGAGCATGGCGAGGACGCGCATCGCGTCGTCGAGTACAGCGAGGTACCGCGCCGTCTGGTCTTGCGCTACGGCGAAAGCGCTTCCGCTGGCGACGTGAAAAACGCTTGCGAGCGCGAGCGCCACCGCCAGGAAAATCAGCACTGGAAGCGAACGCGACGCGTAACCCCCGCGGTAAGCGACTGCCGCGTAAATTACGAGTATGGGTGCCAAAACCAAGGCGAAGCTTTTAAGGAACCCGTGCAATAACGCCAGCTCGGGCTGAAAATCGGCCGACAACGTGAACGAAGCGAGAGCCGCGAACAATGCGGCGCAAGAATAAAACAATGCCTTTCCTCCAAAACTGTTTTTCCGTTGTCTGAATTATTGATTGAATTAACGAACGCGTTCAAAATTATTTAAACCCACCTAAACAAGGCAAACGAGGACGGCGTTTTAAAACCGCGGCGCCGGCTTAAAAACCGTTTAAATTCCTTTTGCGGCGTTTGATGCGTTTTTTGAGTTTTCGGCGTTTACGCATTGCGCGCGTTTAAACGTTTTTTCGGTTTTCAAGTTTTCACGAGCCGTCGCCGCACTCGCACTTCAACTCGCGCAACGCGCCCGCCAAATCGTTTAGTCCGCTGCGTTCCCAAGCGCTCACGCGCACGACGCGCTCGCGCCTCCCGATTTCGCCGAGCAGTTCCCGCAAACGCGCGTCGACCGCGTCAAGCCCGCAAACGCTCTTCGCTCCTTCGAAATCCGCGAGCGAACGACTTCCCTTGGAGCGTTTGGCGCCCCGCCTCGCCCTCGCTTCCGTCTTCTCAAGCAAATCGCTCTTGTTGATGACGCAAAGCGTCGGCAACGCGTACTTCAACTCCTGCACGGCGCTAATCGCCTTAAGCAAAAGCAAGTCCGACTCGTTAGCCGCAGCTTCGTTGTCCACGACGAAAAGCACGGCGTCCGCGACGCGCGCGAGAAGCGGAGCGCGTCCCTCAAGAAGAAAAAGCTCGAGTGAACCCGCGGTATCGCAAAGCAACCAATCGCACTCCGCCGCAGCCGCGTCGAGCTCGCGCAAAGCGCGTTCGTCGCGGGCGAAATCCGCGTAAACCCGCTTCAACGCGCCGCCGGGGCCGAGCTTGAATTCGCGGCTGACGCTGCGCGCGTTGTAACGTTCGCGGATGTCGAACGCCGCTGCGTAAGGCAAGCGATGCGCCGCGGGATCCAAGTTCGCCACGCTCGTGCGGAGCCCTTGCTTGTTCGCGTGCCCGGCGAGCGCGTAGGCGAGCGTTGTTTTTCCGACTCCTCCCCCGCCTGTTAACGCTATCCTGTAAGCCATTCGAATACCCCTGCCTGTGCGTCCGTGCGCTTAAACGCTTACGTCGGGGGACTTAAAAATAGGGTTGGAAAAAGAAAAATTAAAACGAAAAAAAGAAAGGAGAAAAAGAAAAAAAGGGGAAAACGCGTTTTTGCGCTGTTCGCGCGTTTTACGCGTTTTTCTCAGCAATGTCGCCTATGACCGGCAGTTTGTACTTCTCGCCGTTGTAAGCCTTCCACATCATGAAAAGCCACAACACGAGGCAAACCAGCCAGAACAACATCATTACGGGCGCAATCAAAAACACTCCCATTCCCATGGTCGCGAGCGCTATCATTGCGATGACGAAGCCGATTATCCAGCTGGCTACTAACAAGATTATTCCGAGCAGCAAGCCCTGGAAGGCGTGAAACCTCACGTACTTGTCGCTTTTCTCCATCAAGTAGATTATGATGCTGCTGATGGGCATCAGAAGATACGCTATCGCGGACATTAAATTCGCGTTGTCCGTCTTCTTTTCCTTGGCCATTTTCCTCAATTCCTCCTATCGTTTTTCTCAACGTTTCTCTTCTTTTTTTCTCCTTCCGTTTTTCTATTCTTTCTCACTTGCGCTTTCTTGCTTGCGTTACCTGCGCTTCTTGTGCGTCGCAACCGCGCGCTTGATTAACTCGCGGTGGTATTCGCTTACGCGTTGTTCGTATTCTTCGACGGGGAAGACGACTTTCCCGCTTTGGTAAAGCATGACGCCTACGACGACTATGGCGAGCCAGAACAGGAACGTCGCTAACGGCCCGAGTAGCACGCCGAGAATGTCTTCGTTCGAGAAGTAGTTGGGCGCGCCCATGCTCCAGCTGAAAAGCTGGGGTATCGCGTCGGGGCGGATTTGCGCGTAACTGATTTTTTCGACTGTGACGAAAATCCAGTACGCTGCTTCCGAAACTTTCGCTATTGCGCCGAGTAACACGAATGCTCCGGCGAGTTTGAGCAAGTGCAGCCTGCGTCCGCCGACTTTGAACCAAATGATTCTGTGCATGCTTTTACCCCTCCGTTTCTCCTTTTTTTGCCTGCCAGTATTTAAGAATGCTGTTAAGCGCTTACGCTTGCCGCGTTTAAAAACCCTGACGGTAGAGGCGATAAAGGAAAAATGAAACAAACAAGCTTGAATGCTTGAACGAAACGGATTGAAACGGTTTGAAACAAGGGTTAAAAACAACTGCGTTAAAATGTTTGTTTGCGGGCCTGTAGTCGAGTGGTTAAGACGTCGAGGATTCAGAAGAAGTTTCGCGTTATCGCATTCTTCGGTTTCCGCGGAGCTCTTACACAGCGAAGACCCGGAGTTCGATTCTCCGCAGGCCCATTGCATACCTATCATGAATCAGAGGTATCGTGCTGATAAAAAGCTCGCAGAACGCGCGTTTCAATCGCATTGTGACTCTGCCGTAAACCTTGTTGTTAGCATGCAATTCGTTTACGCCTATTTTTCCGAACTCTATTCCGTAAAATTCTCTGGCTAACTCCGATATGCGTTCTAGAAATTTTTTGTTTCGACTGTTCAGCATTATCCCGAACGTTTCTTGACTTTTGAATCCATCCGTATCAAAAAGACCAGCGACGAAAAACTTGAACAGCGCCTTGTTTTCAAAAGCCCGCGGAACAATTAAGTTTTCTTTCTTTAGCGGCAAACAGGTTATTTTATTGAAGTATAGCCAAACCACTTTGTTGTCTATTTTGAGTTCGAAACAATTTTCGTCCTTCTTTGGTCTGATTATGCCGCCTACGCGGAAATTTTCTTCAAACATATGGTTTAGTTCGGTCAGGTATTCTTTGGACGCATTGTATATCCGAATCGAAGTTCTGGGAAACTTTACCTTTTTCCTTTTTGTTAACGCGAAGTTTCCGTCTCCAGCAATTGCGCCAGCTAAATACGCAATGGATTCGTTTGTTTTAAGCGGCACGACGACTACATATTTTGATCTTTTTACTTTACAGAGTAATTTACTGCCTTCTGGAGACCTTTCTGCGCGTAGATCGGACAAGATTGTTTTGTCATAGATTTTTTCGACTAAGTCCACTATCTATTTAGCTATTTTGTGAATATGTTTTTTTCGGAGCTTTGCTTCCAGTGAACAAAGACGTTTCCATAGCTCGTTTCTCTGCGAGTCCTTCTTTCACGTTTTTCAAGTTTTTTCTTGAATTAATGCGGCGCGTTTTAAAGCGCGGCGGCGTTAACGACGCGCAGGTGATTTCTTTTGACTGAATTGTTGTGCCTTAAGGATTCCTACTGCCGCGAGTGCGACGCCACGGTTTCGAAAGTCGACGGCGGCGGGAAAAAAGTTTTCGTGGACCGAACGGTTTTTTATCCTCAAGGCGGCGGACAGCCGAGCGACACCGGAAAAATAATCAGGATTTCCGACAACGCCGAATTCCGCGTGGAAAAAGTTGCGAAGGAAAGCGGGGAAGCAGCGCACTACTTGGACAAAGAAGGACTCGCGGTTGGCGATTCAGTTAAACTGGTTTTGGATTGGGAGCGCAGGCACAAAATCATGCGCATGCACACGGCAGCGCACGTGCTGGGCTTCGTCATGTTCGAGCGCGGCGTGCAAATCACGGGAAACCAGTTAGGCGACGCGTTGACGCGCTTCGACTTCAACGTGGAAACTGGCTTGCAGCGCGAAGCAATCGAAGCTGGCGTAGCGAAAGCGAACGAACTCTTGAGGAGCGGCGCGGAAGTCAAGGTTTTCGAACTCCCGCGCGAGGAAGCGTTCAAGATTCCGGGAATCGTGAAGCTCGCCGACAAGCTGCCGCCGGCAATCGCCGTCTTGCGCATCGTTCAAATCGGGGATTTCGACGTTCAGGCGGACGGCGGAACGCACGTGCGCAACGTCAGCGAAATCGGTCAACTGCATATCGAGCGCATCGAGAATAAGGGCGCGGCGAACAAACGCGTTTACTTGTCGTTGTCGAACCCGTGAATCGTTTCATCGTAGAACGCGTTTACTCGTTTAAGCAGGTTTTTAAAACTCGGGCGTTAAAACTTTACTTCGCGTTTGTCGCGGTAGCTTAGCCTGATTCGTGAAAAAAACGATTTTTTCGTTTGTTTCTCGGAGGCTTTGGAGAGCGATCGGCTGAAGACCGATAGATCGGGAGTTCAAATCTCCCCCGCGACACTCGACTTTTTTCTATTTTTGTTTGTCGAGTGAAAACGCGGAATAAAACAGTTTTAAAGACTTGCCGCGTTAAGGTTTTAGTGAATTTACCGTGAACGCCTTGAAACCTTTACTATTCGTTGTCGGCTTGTTCCTGCTCCTCCTAGCGTCGAACGGCGTTAACGCCGTGACGAACGTTACCGCGTGCGGGACGCTTGGCGTCGCGGGCGAGTATTACGCGCTCGCTCGCAGCGTTAACTCGAGTTCGACTTGCATTACCATCGACGCAGATGATGTTACGCTCGATTGCGCGTATTACGGGGCGCAGTACAACCTTACGGGAACGCTTGCGGGACGCAGTTACGGGGTTTATTTGAATGGTAGGGCGAACGTTACAGTCAAGAATTGCTTGGTTACCGCGTTTGAAACCGGCGTTTACGTTAGGTCTTCCACTGGAAACTCGTTGGAAAACAACGTCGTAACCGGCAACGGCGACGAAGGGTTTTTCGTGCGTTCGTCGTCGAACAACTCGTTTCTAAACAACGCCGTAAACGAAAACTTGGCGGGGTTTGGTTTGGAAGAAGGCGCGGATTCCAACGTTTTCGCGAATAATAAGGTGACTGCTTCAAGGAATAACGCGTACGGCATCGTTTTTTATTACCCGTCTACCGGCAACGTTTTTTCGAATATGATTGTTCAAACGAGCGGTTCCGACGCTTACGCCGTTTACGTTGATGACGATAACGTGAATTTTTCGTTCGTGGATTCGGTGTTAAGCGCTTCTTATCTCGGCACGCCGGATTTTTATGCCGACGATTCCGGGGCGTCGACTTTCGGTTCGTGGAATTTTACGAATGTTGCTTTCAACAAGCGCGACGCCTTGATTGAACGAAACGGGACTTTAAGCGTTTTCTGGTACGTTGACGGCCGCGTTACCGACGGCGACGGCAACGAGCTTTCCGACGTTTACGTGAGCGCGAGCGACGTGAACGGAACGAGCGTTTTCAATGCGTTTACGGATTCGTCGGGCTGGATTCCCCGCCAAACGGTTTTAGAGTATTACCAGACCGCGTCGGGGGTTTACAACAAGACGCCGCATTTGTTTACCGCTTCCTTGGCGGGTTATGAATCGGGTTATTCCCTGCGCGCGGTTTCCTCTAATCTCGTCGACGGCGGCGAGTTGTCGATTGTTTTGACGCGCGTTCCCGCGTTCGCTGGCGGAAGCGGAGACGGTTCGACTCCGCAAGGCGGCGGCAAGCCGGTGAATTGCCTCACGGGAGACTGCGGTTTGGTTTACTGGCGCGAGTTGCACGTTTTCAACGCCGCGGGAATCGAGGTTGCGTCTAGCGAGTTAGACGGACCCGGGTTTTCGACGTTTACGTTGATCGTTAAAAACGTGTTGAACCGCACGGTTTACGACGTTTTGATTACCGAAGTCATTCCCGACAGCGTTGCTTCCGATCCGAGTCAAGTGTACGATTTTTCGATACCTCCTTTAAGCGTCCGCAAGGGAAGCGTTGTAGTCACGTGGTTGTTCGAGAACGTGGAACCCGGGGAAACCAAGAACGTTTCTTACCGCGTTGCAAAGCGGACGGATTCACAGTCGTTGAATGATTTCGAGACTCCGAAGGTTGTAACGGCGGCGGTTGCAGGCGGGGCTAGCGCGACTCTTGTGCCGAGTGTTGGTGGTCGCAGTGGTTCCAGTGGTTCTATTGTGCCGAGTGTTGGTGGTCGCAGTGGTTCCAGTGATTATGTTGAGCCGAGTGTTGGCGCGCGCGAAGGCACTATTTTCGAGTTTCAAGGCGCTTCTGTCGGTCGGCTGACTGTTGCGACAGTAGTTTTAATTGTTTTAGCTGGCGCGGCGTACTGGTTTTACCGCAAGCGCGATTCGCAAGCATAGACTGTTTTTAAAGTCTTTTTTTTCGGCGTCTTTCTTCGCTTCTCATCCCGCGGCGCTCTCGTTCTTCGTTCGATTTTCGTTCGACGCCGCCGCGCTTCCCGCCACGCTTCCCGTTAGTGAAACTCGCTTGAAAACGCGGGTTTTTTAAACGCCTGAACGTTTTAGTTCTAAGCATATCGACGTTGTCCTCGCGCCGAATTCAAACTTGAAGGAGAAAGAAATGGAACCGTTAGAAGGCAAAAACGCTGGCGGCGGGCAAGACGTAGACGCGGCGCTAAAAGGTTTAAAGGAAAAAGGAGTCGCGGCGCGAGAAAAGGAGTTCAAGGAAAATATTTGGCAAGGCTTAAAGCTTGGGCTTGGCGCGTTCGGCGTTTTCTTGGCGTGGATTGCTTTGCTTTTTGCTCTCGCCGTCTTGATTTGGGCGTTCGGAATCTTTTAAAACCTAAAACCGATTCTTCCTTCCGTTTTCCGCGTTTACCGCCTTTTTCCGCGTTTTTCCTCGCTTTACCGCAGGTTTAAAAGCGTTGTTTGAGTTTTAAGACGACTCGATTCGAACTCGTTTCGAGAATCAATCCGAATTTTCAATGCGAGGTGGGTTAAAAATGCCTGGAGACAAAAAAGCTGACTTGGCAGGGCCGGGAATCGGCACGTATGAAGACGTCGAGAAAGTCTTGCCTAGCGACTACGAGCAAATACTCGACAACAACGAAACCGAAAAAGCGGTTTACTCCGTAAAACGCTTCATCGAGGAAGGCTTTTGCAAGGAACTCAACTTGATGATGGTTCAATGCCCGCTCATCATGGAAACGGCAAGCGGATTCAACGACATGCTCGACCGCGACGGCTCGCGCACGCCAGTAGGCTTCCACATCAACAACGATTACAACAAGCACCCCGTAGAAGGGCAAGTCGTGCAGGCGGTGACGAAGTGGAAGCGTTGGGCGCTCAAGCAGTACGGCTGCAAAATCGGTGAAGGAATCTGCACGGATATGCGCGCGGTGCGCAAAGACTATTTTCTCGACCACGACCACTCCGCGTACGTAGACCAGTGGGACTGGGAGAAAACGATTGGTCCCGAAGACCGCACGCTCGCAACGTGGAAGGACACTGTCAAGAAAATCTGGAAAGTCATCGTCGGCGCGGAAAAACACGCGCAGAAAGAGTACCCGCAATTGAATACCAAGGAGTACCCGAACTTGCCGGACGAAATCAAGTTCTTGCACGCCGAGGAAATCCTCGACATGTTCCCCGACTTGCCGAGAAAGCAACGCGAAACCGCCGTTCTCCAGAAGTATCCCGCGGTCGCAATAATCGGAATCGGTTGGACGTTGAAGGACGGTTACCCGCACGAAATGCGCGCGGCGGATTACGACGATTGGGTTACTGAAACGGTTTCGGAAAGCGGGCAACCCATGCACGGGTTGAACGGCGACATTCTAGTTTGGAACCACGTGACGAAGCGCAGGCACGAACTCATGAGCGGAGGCATTCGCGTGACTCCCGAGACGCTGAAATTGCAGTTGAAGATGACGAACCAGCTCGACAACTTGAATCTTCCGTACCACAAGGCGATCGTGAACAACGAACTGCCTTTAAGCGTGGGAAGCGGAGTCGGGCAAGGCCGCACGCAAATGCTGTTGTTGAAGAAAGCGCACATCGGGGAAGTCACCGTCACCGTTTGGCCGAAAATCTTGAAGGACATTTGCAAGAAAAAGAACATTCACGTCCTCGAATAAGTTTTTGGCGCGTTTTTGAAGGCGCTCGCGCTTCGCGGGCGTTTTCCCCCCAAATTTTTTTTCTTTCCTTTTCCATTTTTTTCTTTTTTCTTTTCTTTTTTCTTTTCCTTTTTGTTTTTTCTTTTGTTTTTTAAACTCCTGAAGCGTAATGCCAAGCAATGCCACAACGCCCCCGGCCTCAAAGGTTAACCGTTTTCGCGTTACTAGCCGTACTAATAGTTTTTTCCGCGGCAACAGCTTCAGCCGCCGCGGCGGCCGAAGAGTTGAATCCGCGCGAGCTCGGCAGCACGAAACTCAACATCGCCCAGAACTGGATGCTTTACTTTGACGAAAACGCGCCGCAAGACGCTTTCTTCGAGACGTACGCCTTCTTCCAGACGCCTTACCAGCGCGTGACGATTTCGACGAACCCGCCGGCAGCCGACGCGAACGACAGCTTCGGCAATTCCCGTTTGCGGTTCGAATTCAAGCCGGGCGCCGACAAACAAAAAGTTCTCGAGCTGAACGCTGTTGCCTACGTAGGTTATTACGGCGTCGAATTCGAGGCGCTTGCTCCCGGCGAAGAGGAAAAGTATTTGGCTTCCACGGAGTTGACGGAAGCGGGCGGCGGAGTGAAGGCGTTGGCGGAAACGCTTGCTGACGGCGCAATCGACGATTACGACGTTGTGGCGCGGTTCACCGACTGGATTCGCAACAACGTGGAGTACGACGCGTCGTACTGGAAGCGCGCGGTTCCCGCCGAACAAACGATTTCCGAGAAGCGGGGCGTGTGCAACCAGTTCGCCTCGCTTTTAATCGCGTTGTTGAAGAGCCGAGGCATTCCCGCGCGTTTCACCGCAGGCCTCGTTTTCTCGGGCGAGTCGTGGGGCCCGCACGCTTGGGTTGAAGCGGGCATCAATTCGAGCGACGGAATGCGCCGATGGCTTCCGGTTGACCCGACTTTTGGGGAAGTAGGGATTCTCGACGCGGGGCACGTCAAGTTCGCGCACGGGCTCGACCAAAACGACATTTCCGAAGTCGGAACCGCGGGCGTGGACGTCGTGAAAGGCGAGCTGCGGGTCAGCGTGGTCCAGAAAACGAATTTCGCCGAACTCTTCGACGTTTCCCTCAACGCGCCGAGCGTAGTAGGCTCGGGCAGCGCCGAGGAAGTGGCTATCGCGGTCAAAAGCAAGGCTGGCGCCGCAGCGGCGTTGCCGTTCATAATCGTCGTTCCGACTCAGCCTCAATCGCTGGCTGTGCGCGTGGCGGACGGCGAGTCGCGCATTCTTTACTTGCAGCCGGGCGAAGAGAAGGCGGTGAGTTGGCGTCTCGTCTTTCCAAGCGAGTTGAAGGAAGGGTTCACGTACAATTTCACCGTCGCAGTTCAAGGGCTCGGCAAAAGAATTTTTTCAGTCGTTCAAGGCAAGGCGGGCGTTGAATCCCACGCGTTTCAAAAGATTTCGATTACGCGTTTTTCCGCCCGCGACGAAGGCGCGAACGAGTTGTTCAGCATAGTCGTGGTTAACGAGGGAAACGAGGGAATCGACGGAGTCGACGTGGTAGGCGAGTTCAACGGCTTGAAGCAACGCGAATCGTTTTCGTTGAGCGCGGGCGAGGAAAAACGCGTGTCGTTCGTTTTCGTGAAACCGGCGGAGCCCGGCGTTTACAGCGGTTCGTTCAAGGCGGCTGACGCCGTCAGCGGCGCGAGCGCGGAACAACCGTTTCAACTCGAAATCACGAAAGAAGGCGGCGAAGCTCAAGGCGGAATATCACTTCCGAATATTCAAGTGCCGTTGCCTTCGGCTGGCGCGATTCCGGAAGAGTATTTCGTTTACGGCGCCGCCGCGGTGTGCGCGGCAGCTCTTGTTTTCGCGGTTATTCGCGCGCGGCGCGGCCTCAACTCACAAAAAACGGGTTCGCAGACCAAGCTCGCCAAATTTTAAGCTGTTGCGCCGCATCGAAAAAACGCGCGGTTTCTTCTCGTTTCTTTTTTTGCCTCGTTTTTTCGCTTCAAGAAAGAATTTAAAGGCGTTCGACGGAATAATACTTCCTCAGCTCGTTGCGGCTGTAGTCTAGCCTGGTAGGACATAATGAAGTTCTTTCAAGCCTCGCGGCAATTCACCGTGATTCAAGGCTTTAGGGATTTCGTGGAACGTTGCCAACGTTAAAACCCGGGTTCAAATCCCGGCGGCCGCACTTTACCGTAGGCTCAGTTCCCACCCCGCACAAAACGCGTTTTAGCTTCTTGTTTCTTCGTTTTGCGTTTTTTTTGTTTTGCTAGCGCAGCCGCG